>JALWJU010000223.1 GCA_026997055.1 Paracoccaceae bacterium
AAATTCGGCCATGCGCGCTTCAAGCTCCGGCGGATTGGCGCCGCCGGTGGAGGCCGAATAGGCGTAATCGTGCATCAGGTAATAGGCGAAAAGCTTGTTGTCGATCCTGCGAAACCAGCGCAGGGTGAGCGCCACCACCGCCAGAAACACCGCCCAGAAGGCCGCAAGGCCCGCCCAGTACCCGGCCAGCATGCGCGCCCCCCAGCCCGCCAGCGCGCCAAGGCCCCAGCCCAGGCCCAGCGCCAGCAGAAGCTGCAGGATCAGAAGGCCGATCGGGTAGAGCGCGGCGATGACCGGCCCCTTGCGCAGCCACATCAGCCGGCGAAGCGCCCCCGAGGCGATATAGGCCCAGGCGGTGCGCACCAGCATCCAGTAGGTGGCGGGGATGCTGAGCTCCATTGAATCCCTGACGATATCGGACCAGACCAGCACCTGCATGTCGGCCTCGACCTCGGCACCTTCGATCCGGGCGCGCACCTGCCAGCCGTAGCGCGCCGCACCCGGCCGGCCCTTGAGGGCGATTTCGTAGCCGGAAATTTCGGCCTGCGCGGCGCTCTCGCGGCGGTAGATCTCGCGGTAGCGGCGCGGATGCACCGGGTCATAGCCGGGGATGTAGAAGACCCGGCGCCGGCGCACCTGTCCCGTGGCTTTCTGCCTGCTCTGCCCGGTCTCTCTGCTCTGCTCGGACATCCCTGCCCCGATCCTGCCTGCTCCGATCACATTGCCTCGCGCGGAGCATGGCAGAAAAATCTGGCAGAATTATGCCCTTTGCGGCTTGCGGCCCTGCCGCCGCCCCTGATCCGCCCTATCCGAGCCCGGCGAGAAACGGCAGGTTCTCGAGCAGCCAGTAGGACATCACCGAAAAGCCGCCGGTCAGCATCAACAGGCCGATGGTCCAGAGCAGAAGCCCCATGATCTTTTCGATCCGGCCCATATGGCGCTTCATCCAGTTCATCAGCCCCTGCATCCGCGGAAAGAAGGCCGCGACCAGCAGAAACGGCACGCCGAGCCCCGCCGCATAGACCCCGAGCAGCAGCGTGCCGCGCCCCAGATCCGCTTCGCTCGCCGCCAGCGACAGGATCGCGCCGAGCTGCGGGCCGATGCAGGGCGTCCAGCCAAAGGCGAAGGCGAGCCCCAGGAAATAGGCGCCGATAGCGCTGCCGCCGCGATCGCCCGCATCCATGCGCGCCTCGCGCTCGAGAAAGGGAAGCCGGATCGCGCCCACGAAATGGGCTCCGAAAATCATCACCAGAATCCCGGCAAGCGTATTGAAAAGCGACTGGTTCTTCAGGAAGAACGCCCCGAAGGCCGAAGCGGTGAATCCGAGAAACAGAAACACCGTCGAAAGCCCCAGCACGAAGAAGAGCGCCGTCAGCACCACCTTGCCCCCGGCGCGCCGGCCCTGGGAAAGCTCGCCCATGGACACGCCGGACATATAGGCCAGATAGGGGGGCAGGATCGGCAGCACGCAGGGGCTGACGAAGGAAAGGACCCCCCCCACCAGCGCGACCAGCATGGCGGGGAGCAGGGATGCGTCGATGATTTCAATGCCGAACATGGCCCTTCCTACCCCGTCCGCAAGCGCGCGTCACCCGCCTGTCTGTCACATATTCGCGAAGTTTCTCTGGACCTGCGCGCGCGGGGCCGTTAGCAGGCTGAAGCATGACGGCGCAGGAATCCGAACCGAAGGCCGACCAGGAGGTGGACGCGCGCGGGCTCCTCTGCCCGCTGCCGGTGCTGCGCGCGCGCAAGCGGCTGATTTCCATGAAGGAAGGCGAGGTGCTGGCGCTCCTGAGCGACGACCCCGCGGCAGTGATCGACGTGCCCCATTTCTGCGCCGAGCAGGGATATGCGCTGCTCGGGCAGGCCGGGCGGGGAGATGCGCTGGTGTTCTTCATCCGCAGGTAGCGGCCGGGGCGGCGGCGCGCGCCCCGGCATCTTCCGTTCCCGCTCAGCGGCCCAGCGACCACCAGCCCCTCTTGCGGGGCCGGGGCGAAGCCTCGGCTGCCTCGGGCGCGGCCTCGGAGGGCTCGGGCGCGGGCGCCTCCGGCCCGGATGTGGCGGGCTCCGGCCCGGATGCAGGGGCCGGCTCGGATGCAGCGGCCTCCGGTGCGGGACCGGCGGGCTCTGGCTCCGCTTCCGGTTCGGGCTCTGGCTCCGCTTCCGGCGCACCGGACTTCGCGGCCGGCTCGGCCTTTTTCCCGGAATTCCTGCGGCTGGAGGAACGCCTTGCGCGCGTGCTCTTTTCGGGCTTTTCGGGCTTTTCGGGCTTTTCGGGATTCCTTGCCTCTTCGCCGGCCTCGCCCGGCGAAGCCTCGCCACTGCCCTCCCCGGCCCCGGCCTGCCCGTCCTTGCCACCGGCGGCGGATTTGCGCTTGCGGCTGACCTTGCGGCTCCGGGTCTTCGCGCCGGCCTCTTCGCCCGCCGGTTCGCCGTCCTGTGCGCCGCTCCCGGACGTCTCTTGCGTCTCTTGCGTCTCTTGCGATTCTGCCGCCCTGGTCTTGCGGCGGCCGCGGCGCGGCTTCCTTGCTGCCTGATCGGCCTTTTTCCCGGAAGCCTCTTCGCTCCCGGCCGTCTCCTCGCTCCCGGCCGCCTCCTCGCTCCCGGAGGGCTGCTGGTCCGCGCCCTCTTCCGGGGGCTCCTGCACGGCCTCTTCGGCGCTCTCGCCTCCGGGCTCGGCGCTCTCTTCTCCGCTCTGCGCCTCGCGCCCGGGCACGGCCTCGCCCGCGGCCGAGGAGCGACGACGGCGGCGGCGGCGGCGGCGTTTCTTCGGCCTGGGAGCATCGCCCTCCTCGCCGGCGACGGTTTCGGCGGTTGCGGCATCGGTCGATTCGTCCACTTCGCTCATCAGTGCCGAAGACCCCGAGACCACCGGCCTGTCGGCCTCGACAAGCGGGCGGGTGGCGGATCTGAACCTGTCGATGGAAAAATCGGGCGAGATCAGGAAGGGGTCGGCCTCGATGCGTACCGCCATGCCATAGCGCGCCTCGATCGTGGCGATATGCTCGCGCTTCTGGTTGATCAGGAAATTGACGATCCCCACCGGCGCCTTGACCAGCACCTCGCGCGAGCGCCCGCGGGTGCCTTCCTCCTCCAGCTGGCGCAGGATCGAGAGCGCCAGGCTGTCATCGGAGCGCACCAGCCCGGTGCCGTGGCAGGCCGGGCAGGGCTGGGTGGAGGCCTCGATCATGCCGGGCCTGAGCCGCTGGCGGCTCATCTCCAGGAGGCCGAATCCCGAGATGCGCCCGACCTGGATGCGGGCGCGGTCGGTCTTGAGCTTTTCCTTCAGGCGCTTTTCCACCGCCGCGTTGTTGCGCCGCTCTTCCATGTCGATGAAGTCGATCACGATCAGCCCGGCAAGGTCGCGCAGGCGCAGCTGGCGGGCCACTTCCTCGGCCGCCTCGAGATTGGTCTTGAGGGCGGTTTCCTCGATCGAGCCTTCCTTGGTGGCGCGGCCGGAATTGACGTCGATGGCCACCAGCGCCTCGGTCACGCCGATGACGATATAGCCGCCGGATTTGAGCTGCACGGTCGGGTTGAACATGCCGGCGAGGTAGCCTTCGACCTGATAGCGGGCAAAGAGCGGCATTGCCTCGGTGTAGTGCTTCACCTTCTTGGCGTGGGACGGCATGATCATCTTCATGAAGTCCTTGGCGGTGCGGTAGCCGCGCTCGCCCTCGACCAGCACTTCGTCGATCTCGCGATCATAGAGGTCGCGGATCGAGCGCTTTATGAGGTCGCCTTCCTCGTAGATCTTGGTGGGGGCGATGGACTTCAGCGTCAGGTCGCGGATCTGCTCCCAGAGCCGCAGGAGGTATTCGTAATCGCGCTTGATCTCGGACTTGGTGCGCCTGGCGCCGGCGGTGCGCACGATCAGGCCCGCGCCCCGGGGCACGTCGATCTCGGCGGCGATGGCCTTGAGCTTCTTGCGGTCGGCGGCATTGGTGATCTTGCGGGAAATGCCGCCGCCGCGCGCGGTGTTGGGCATCAGCACGCAATAGCGCCCGGCGAGGCTGAGATAGGTGGTGAGCGCCGCGCCCTTGTTGCCGCGCTCTTCCTTGACCACCTGCACCAGCAGGATCTGGCGGACCTTGATGACCTCCTGGATCTTGTACTTTCTCGGGCGGCGCTTGCGCGGGGGGCGGACCTCCTCGGCGATGTCCTCGTCGGCCACCTCCTCGATGTCGGCATCCTCTTGCGCGGCGGCGGCGGGCATGTCTGCCTCTTGGGCCTCTTCGGCGGCCTCCTCGGCTTCAGCGGCCGCATCGGCCCCCTCGCCCTCCCCGACAACCTCTCCTGGCGCTTCGCCGGTCTCTCCGGCGGCGGCGGGCGCCTCCTCCTCCGCCTCGCCGGCCTGCGCCGCGTCGCTTGCGGTTGCCGACGAGGGGGCGGCTTCCTCTCCGGCGAGCGCGGCGGCCTCCTCACCGCTTGCCTCTTCGCCGCTTGCGTCCTGACCGGCTTCTTTGTCTTCGCCAAGGTCGATCACGTCCATGCCCGAAATCGTCTCTTCGGGCGCCTTGCTGGCGACGGCCGCGCTCTCGGCGCTCTCGGCCTGCGCGCGCGCCTTGCCCCGGCGCCGCCGGCGGGAGGCGGGCTTCTGCTGCCTGGCCTCCTCCTGCTGCTCCTCCTCGGCCTGCTCGACGCGGGCCAGTTCGGCCTCTTCTTCCAGCAGCTTTTCGCGGTCGGCGACCGGGATCTGGTAGTAATCGGGGTGAATTTCGCTGAAGGCGAGGAAGCCGTGGCGGTTGCCGCCGTAATCGACGAAGGCGGCCTGCAGCGAAGGCTCGACCCGGGTTACCTTGGCGAGGTAGATATTGCCGGCGATCTGGCGCTTGTTCTCGCTTTCGAAGTCGAATTCCTCGACCCGGTTTCCATCCACCACCACGACCCGGGTTTCCTCCGGGTGGGTGGCGTCGATAAGCATTTTCTTGACCATGTCGTTCCATCGCGCAATCGCCCGGACCCGCTGCCTGCCGGGCAGGAGGATCGGGGCATGCGTCTGTCTGTGGCAATGGGGGGCGCAGAGCGGCGGCATGGCGAAAGGGCCCCGGGGGGCGCTGCTCGTCCTGCCTGTATGCGCGCGCGCGTCATCGCGTTTCTTCTCCGACGGCCTCGGCACCTGCATTTGCGGGGTGCGGGGCCGCCCGTTCATGGCCCGGAGTCCGGCTCCGGGCGTGTCACTGACCGTCCGGTGACATCCGTCCGGTCACATCCTTCAGCC
>JALWJU010000224.1 GCA_026997055.1 Paracoccaceae bacterium
ATCACATGGCGCCCCGGCTCGGCCTCCTTCCACGCGCGCGCGGCGGTGAAATCGAGGTCGTCGTATAGCGCCTCGGCGCGGGCGACGATTTCTTCCGTGGTCTTGTCGGTCATCTGTTCTCCCACTTGGCTGGGCGCTTGGCGAGGAAGGCGTTCAGCCCCTCCACCGCGTCGCGGGTTTGCATGAGCTCGGTCAGGTAGATCCGCTCCACCTCGTCGAGGCGCGGCAGGACGCGGGCGAGGAAAGGCTCGCGCGCCGCCCGCACCGCGAGGCGCAGCGACGAGGTGCTCTTCACCGCCAGGTGCTTTTCCACATAGGCGCGCGCGGCATCCTCCGGCGTATCGGTCAGGTGGTCGATAAGGCCCGCCTCCAGCGCCTCGCCCGCCCCCATGGAGCGGCCCGAGAGCAGCAGATCCTGGGCCAGAGCCTGGCCCATGCGCTCGGGCATGAGCACGCTTGCGGCGGGCGCAAAGACGCCGAGCTTCATCTCCGGCTGGCCCAGCTGCGCATCGGGTGCTGCGAATATCATGTGCCCGGCCATGGCGAGCTCGAGCCCGCCGCCCAGGCACTGGCCGCGCACCGCCACCAGCACCGGCAGCGGAAAGGCCAGCATCATGCGGATCAGCCTGTGCAGGCTCGTGAGCATTCCCTCGCATTGCTCGGGCAGGTGCTCCTCGACCGAAGCGCCGAAGGAGAAGTGCGGCCCCTCGGCAGCCAGCAGCACCGCGGCAAGGGCGCCGTCATGGGCGGCGGCATCGAACGCATGGGTGAGGGCCGCGATCATCTCGGCATCGACGATATTCGCCTTGGGCCGGTCGAGCGTCAGCCGCAGGAGCCTGCCGTCAAGCTCGGTGGATGTCTTCAGGCAGCCGCTCACTTGCGCACCCCCGGCATGAAGCTGTCGATGAATTCGGGGGTCCACTTCGCCCCTGCCGCAAGCTCCTGGCGCAGCGCCACGAAATCGACCTCGCGCCCCACTTCGCGGTTGCCCTCGTTGAAGGCGCGGAAGCCCATATTGGCCTCGGTCATCATGTTGTTTGCCAGCCAGGCGCGGGAATTTTCCTTGTTCATGTTCCAGGCATTGAGCTTGGGCTTGCGCAGTTCCTCGAGCGTCTTGGTGGTGCAGTCCGGGAAGGTGAGCAGCAGCTTGCCGGCAAGCTCTTCCACCTTCGCATCCAGCGCGCTCAGGTCCACCTCGCCGCGCGCAAGCAGCGCCCTGCCCTCGGCGGCGGCCTCGCCGGTCCTGAATTCGCCGTGCAGGATGCGCCCGTAGGCATCGGTCTTCATCTCGGTCTCGACCAGCGGATTGGCGACATATTCGCCATCCACCTTCAGCCCCGGCACGATGTCGGTCAGGATGCCCAGCCGCTGCGCCTTGTGCGCCGAAAAGGGCTCGCAGAGCACGCCCGAGACAAAGGCCTGCTCGCAGCCGATCATCACCGGCAGGAAGTCGGTGGAGCCGCCGATCGGGGCCGAGCCGTGCTTGGGGCCGGCCTGGCCGAAGCGGGCGAGGTCCTGGGCCACGGAGAAATCGCAGGCCATGCCGATCTCCTGCCCGCCGCCGATGCGCATCCCGTTCACGCGGCAGATCACCGGCTTGTCGCAGGTGAGGATGGAACTCACCATGTCATTGAAAAGCCGCATGTACTGGCGGTATTCCTGCGGGCGGCCGGCGTAATATTCGGCGTATTCCTTGGTGTTGCCGCCGGTGCAGAAGGCCTTGTCGCCCACGGCGGTGAAAATAACCGCGTTCACGTCGCGCATGTTGGAGGCAGCGCGAAAGGCGAGGATCACGGCCTTGACCATATCGGTGGTGTAGGAATTGTACTGGGCCGGATTGTCGAGGATGATCCAGGCATTGTAGAGGTCATCGACCGGGGTGCCGTCGGGCAGGGTCGCAGGCCGGCGCTCGAAACGCACCTTGTCGGAAATGGTGGCCAGCGTTTCGGGGCTGATCAGGTCATGCTCTTCAAACTGAAAACTCATCTCTCTCTCCTTCAGGGCACCAGGATCTGGCGCTTGATCGTCTCGCCCGCATGGACGGCGCGAAAGACTTCGTTGATCTCGTCGAGCGGCTTCTGCTCGATGAAGGGCGCGAGCTTGACCCGGCCCTCTTCGACCAGCGCCAGCGCGCCGGGGTAAAGCTCGGGCGGGCAGCCCCAATTGCCCAGCAGGCGGGCGTGAAAGGCCATGAGGTTCGACAGCCTGACCTCCACCTTGTCCATGGTGAAGCCGACCACGCACATGGTGCCGCCATGGGTGAGCAGGCCGAAGGCCGCCTTCTGCCCGGCCGCGGTGCCGGAGCATTCCATGACGATCCATTCGCGGGTGCTGAGGCCGTTTTCGCGGGCGAAATCGAGGATCGCGCCCTTGAGGCTGCGCGGGTCATGTTCGCGGGCATCGAGCGTCAGCGCGGCGCCGTATCGGGCCACGGCGGCAAGCTTGTCCGCCACCACGTCGATGGCCACCACCGTTGCGCCCAGCGCGTGCGCCACCTGCACCGCATAGCCGCCGACCCCGCCCACGCCGTTGACGATCACCAGATCGCCCTCGCCCACACCCGCCTGCACAGCGGCCTGCCAGGGCGTGGTAAGCGCATCTGCCACCACCGAGACATCGGCGAGGCTCAGCCCCTGGGCGGCGAGCTTGTCGGTATCCACCGGGCAGAGCCCGCGCGCCGGCACGCTGATGTGGGAGGCAAAGCCGCCCTCTATGTCGTTGCCCGGCATCTTCTGCGCCTTGCAGATCGTGCCCTTGCCGCGCTTGCAGGCGTCGCATTCGCCGCAGGGCATGACGGCGGGGACGATCACGGCACGCCCGATCCAGTCCTCGGCCCCCTCCCCGGCAGTCGTGACCACGCCGGAAATCTCGTGGCCCAGCGTCAGCGGCAGGGCGTGATTGGTGCGCACGCCGTCGTAGTAGAAGCCCAGATCGGTATGGCAGACGCCGCAGCCCGCCACCTCCACCACCACCTCGCCGGGGCCCGGGGGGGCGGGCTCGAATTCGACCATCTGCAGGGGCTCTCCCTGCGAAACCATCTGCCAGCGCCGCGCCATGATTCTCCCCCGTTTGGGCCCGTTTCCCCGGATTTCCCGGCGGCCGGGGCCTTGTTGACATGCTGCGCGTTCTCAATTACCGTAAATTGGTACTCGAATACATGTTTTGGGTCAACCGTCAAATTCACCACGCGGGAGGCAGCCGGATGGCAGATACGGAAGCAGCGCGCGAAAATGTCTCCTTTGCCGTGGTCGGCACGGGTGGCAAGGGGGCAATCACCGCAGGCGCGATCCTGCTGGAGGCGGCCGGCAAGAGCGGCTGGCACGGGCTGCTGACCCGCTCGGTCGGCCCGCAGATCCGGGGCGGCGAGGCCGCGGCCCTGGTGCGGCTGGCGACGAAGCCCGCCTTCACCATGGCGCGCGATTTCAACATCCTCGTCGCGCTCGACTGGAAAAATGCCGACCGCTTCATCTCCGCCATGCCGGTGGCCAGCGGCGGGCTGGTGATCGCCGACCCGGCTTCCGGCACCCCTCCCCGCGCGGTGCAGGAAGCCGATTGCACCATCGCCGAAGTGCCGATCGCCGCCCTGGCCAAGCAGATCGACGGCGGGCGGGAAAACATGGTCGCGGTGGGGCTGGTCGCCCGGCTGGTCGGACTTGAAGAGGAGGCGGTGATGGAGGTGATCGCCGCCAGGCTCGGGCGCAAGGGGCAGGCGGCGGTGGATTCCGGCCGCGCCTGCCTCGAAGCCGGGATGAAGGCGGCCGAGTCCCTCGCCCCCGTCTTCCCGCTCGCGCCGGCCCCGGAGCGCGATTCGCCGCGCTGGCTGATCACCGGTAACGAGGCCATGGGGCTCGGCCTCCTGCGCGGAGGCATCCGCTTCGCCGCCGCCTATCCGATCACCCCGGCGACCGACCTGCTCGAATACCTCGCCCCGGCGCTCTCACGCATCGGCGGGGCGCTCTTGCAGGCCGAAGACGAACTGGCCTCGATCAACATGGCGCTGGGCGCCTCCTTCGGCGGGCGCCCCTCGGTCACGGCCACTTCCGGACCCGGGCTCGCGCTGATGATGGAAAGCCTCGGGCTCGCGGCAGCCTCGGAAACGCCGGTGGTTGTGGTGGACGTGATGCGGGTCGGGCCTTCGACCGGGATTGCCACCAAGTCCGAGCAGTCGGATCTCAATATCGCCGTCCATGGCTTCCATGGCGACGCGCCGCATGTAGTGCTGGCACCGCTGAGCGTGGCCGATTGCCTCTTTGCCGGTCAATGGGCGGTGCACCTGGCCGAAAGCCTGCAAACCCCGGTGATCGTGCTTTCGGACCAGTCGATCGGCCAGGCGAGGGTGGTGATCGACAGGCCGGCCGACATGCAGTTCCTCACCCGGCGCAAGGCATTTCGCGCCACGGGCGAACCCTACCAGCGCTATGCGCTCACCGCGGACGGGGTGTCGCCGATGGCGATCCCCGGCCAGCCCGGCGGCCAGTACACCGCCGACGGCCTGACCCATGGCGAAAGCGGCGCGCCTTCTTCGGCGGCCAGGGATCAGAGCGAGCAGATGGCCAAACGCGCGCGCAAGATCGAGCTGTTCGACTTCGGCGACCATTGGGGAGAGACCGAGGGGCCGGAAGAGGCGGAAACGGTGATCCTCACCTGGGGCTCGATGGCCGGAGCCGCGCGCGAGGCATTGGGCGACGATACCCGCCTTGTCGCCCTGCGTCTGATCTCGCCCCTGCCGGTCGGCCAGATCCAGGCAGCCCTGAAAGGGGCGAAACGGGTGCTGGTGGTCGAGCAGAACGCCTCGGGTCAGCTCTACCGCCATATCCGCGCCCATATGGACCTGCCCGGCGAGGTCCGCCAGCTGAACCGCGAAGGCCCCGACCTGATCGGGCCGGAAGAGATAGCCGCCACCCTGCGCGATTGGAGCCCAGCATGAACAAGCCAAACCTGAAAGCGAGCGACTTCAAGTCCGACCTGACGCCGATCTGGTGCCCGGGCTGCGGGGATTTTCATGTGCTGATGTCGATCACCCGGGCGCTCGCCGCCACCGGGCGCCCGCCCGAACAGGTGGCGGCGATCTCCGGCATCGGCTGCTCCTCACGCATCCCCGCCTATACCAATTGCTACGGCTTCCACGGCGTGCACGGCCGCGCCCTGCCGGTGGCGGCGGGGCTCAAGGTCGCCCGCCCCGATCTCACCGTGCTGGCGCTCTCGGGCGATGGCGA
>JALWJU010000225.1 GCA_026997055.1 Paracoccaceae bacterium
GCTTGAGGTCGTCCACCTCCATGCTCGGCCCGCATTTCAGGCCGATCGGATTGAGCACCCCGCGGGCGAATTCCACATGCGCGCCGTCGGGCTGGCGGGTGCGGTCGCCGATCCAGATCATGTGCGCCGAGCCCGCAAGCCAGTTGCCCGAGGTCGAGTCGAGCCGGGTCAGCGCCTCTTCGTATTCGAGCAGCAGCGCCTCGTGGGAGGTGTAGAAGCTCACGGTCCTCAGCGCCGTGGAGCGGTCCGAGCGGATGCCGGCGGCGCGCATGAAGTCGAGCGTGTCGCTGATCCGGTCGGCCATGGCGCGGTAGCGCTCGGCCTTCTCTCCGGCGGTGAAGCCCAGCGTCCAGCTATGGACCTGGTGCACATCCGCATAGCCCCCGGTGGAAAAGGCGCGGATCAGGTTCAGCGTGCCGGCGGCCTGGGTATAGGCCTGAAGCATCCGCTCCGGGTCGGGGATGCGCGCCTCGGCGCTGAAGGCGAGGTCGTTGATGATGTCGCCGCGATAGCTGGGAAGCTCCACGCCGTCGATCACCTCGGTGGGCGCCGAGCGCGGCTTGGCGAACTGGCCGGCGATGCGCCCGACCTTGATCACCGGCACCTTGGCGCCATAGGTCAGCACCATCGCCATCTGCAGCATCACCTTGAAGGTGTCGCGGATCGCATCGGCATTGAAGGCGGCAAAGCTCTCGGCGCAGTCGCCCCCCTGCAGTAGGAAGGCCTCGCCGCGCGCCGCCTTGCCGAGCTCGGCCTTGAGCTTGCGCGCCTCGCCCGCGAAGACCAGCGGCGGATAGGAGGCAAGCTTTTCCTCGACCCGGCGCAGCGCCTCGGCATCGGTATAGTCGGGCATCTGCACCCGGGGTTTCGCACGCCAGCTGTCTTTTGCCCAGTCGTTCATCGCTTGCTCCATGGTTCGGGGCGCCGGCCCCGGGGCCGGGGCGCGGGCGGCACTGTCAGCCTCCCGCTATAGCATCTGTGGGCAGGAGTGCAAACGCATCTGCCTGCCCGATGCGGTCCGACCAGCCCGGACCGACGGCAAACCGGAAAACGCAAGGCCCGCCCGTCCCGTGGCTCCGGCTGCCCGACAGGCGCCGGATCGGGGCTTGATCGGGAGAGAAAAAGCTGGTCCCGTCAATCGTCAGGATCACGATGCCACCCGAGCGAATCAGCAGATGACCAGCCGCCGCCCCAGTCAGGACACGCCAGCCGCGCCGCCCGCCACGCCGCCAGGCGCGCCGTCCGAGCGCCCGCGGCGCTTCGTCTTCGTGCTGATGAATCAATTCACCCTGCTGAGCTTTGCCGGGGCGCTGGATGCGCTGAGGCTCGCCAATCTGCACCTGGGCCGGCGGGCCTATGAGTGGCGCCTGCTGAGCGAAGACGGCGGGCAGGCGGTCAGCTCCGCCGGGGTCGCGCTCGACGTTGACGGCGCGCTGGAAGAGCTGCGCCGCGACGACACCGTGATCCTGTGCGGCGGGCTCGACATTCAGCAGAACACCGGCCAGAAGCTGATCGCCTGGCTGCGCCGGGAGGCGCGCAGGGGCGTGAGAATCGGGGCGATCTGCACCGCCGCCCATGTGCTGGCCAGGGCCGGGCTGCTGGAGGGCAGACGGGCCACCATCCACTGGGAGAACCACGATGCCATGGCCGAGGAATTCGACGATATCGAGCTTTCCAGGGCGGTATTCGTGATCGACGGCAACCGGCTGACCAGCGCCGGAGGCACCGCCTCGATCGACATGATGCTGAAGCTGATCGCGCTGGACCACGGCGAAGAGGTGGCCAATGCGGTGGCCGACCAGCAGATATACACGACCATCCGCACCGACCGCGACAGCCAGCGCCTTTCGGTTCCCACCCGTATCGGCGTGCGCCATCCGAAGCTGGCGGCGGTGATCGAGATGATGGAGGCGAACATGGAAGAGCCGCTCAGCCCCTCGGTCCTGGCCGGCCGGGTGGGCATGTCCACGCGCCAGCTCGAGCGGCTGTTTCGCCGCTATCTCGACCGCTCGCCCAAGCGCTATTACATGGAAATGCGCCTGCACAAGGCGCGCAACCTGCTCTTGCAGACCGACATGAGCGTGATCAATGTGGCGCTCGCCTGCGGGTTTTCCTCCCCCTCGCATTTCTCCAAATGCTACCGGGCGCATTACCGGATCACCCCCTACCGGGAGCGCGGCAGCCTGGCGGCGGGGAGTGAGGGGCGGGAGTGAGGAGCGGCGTGCGGACGAAAGCGCGAACCGGGCACGGCGGGAAACAGGCGGGAGGAACAGGCGGGAGGAAAGGCCCGGAGGCGCAGGCGGTGCGCTCGTCGCCCCCCGGGCGCGTTTACGGGGTTTTCATTTCTTGCGCACGCGCTTAGGGTAAGGGCCGGGAATGTATTAACAGGGAGAATTACCCATGAAAAAGCTGCTTCTGGCCTCTGCCGCGAGCGCCCTGATGGCTTCGGGCGCGCTTGCCGAGGAAATCAAGCTGGGGATCATCTTCGGCTTCACCGGCCCGATCGAGAGCCTGACCCCGGCCATGGCCGACGGGGCCGAACTGGCGATGAAGGAAGTGAGCGATTCCGGCAAGCTTCTGGGCGGCTCCACCGTGACCCCGGTGCGCGCCGACTCCACCTGCATCGACGCCGGCGCGGCCACCGCCGCCGCCGAGCGCCTGGTGACCTCCGACGGGGTGGCCGCGATCGTCGGCGCCGACTGCTCCGGCGTCACCGGCGCGATCCTCGCCAATGTGGCCGTGCCCAACGGGATCGTGATGATTTCGCCCTCGGCGACCAGCCCGGGCCTTTCGACGGCCGAGGATAACGGCCTGTTTTTCCGCACCGCGCCGTCGGATGCGCGTCAGGGCGTGGTGATGGCCGAGATCCTGCTCGAGCAGGGGGTGAAGTCGGTGGCCGTCACCTATACCAACAACGACTACGGCAAGGGCCTCGCCGATGCCTTCGAAGCCGCCTATACCGAGCGCGGCGGCACGGTGACCATCAACGCCGCCCATGAGGACGGCAAGGCCGACTACTCGGCCGAAGTGGGCGCGCTGGCCGCTGCCGGCGGCGAGCGCCTCGTGGTCGCGGGCTATGTGGATCAGGGCGGCTCGGGAATCGTGCGCGCGGCGCTGGATGCCGGCGCCTTCGATACCTTCCACTTCCCCGACGGCATGATCGGCGCCAAGCTCGAGGAGAATTTCGGCGACGAGATCGACGGCTCCACCGGCCAGCATCCGGGCACCGACAGCCCCGGCGCGGCGATGTTCCAGGAGCTTGCTGGCGATTCCTTCGATGCCACCTCGCCCTTCTCTCCCGAATCCTACGACGCCGCCGCGCTGATCCTGCTGGCGATGCAGGCGGCCGGCTCCTCCGACAGCCAGGCCTTCAAGGACAAGGTGATGGAAGTGGCCAACGCCCCGGGCGAGAAGATCTATCCGGGCGAACTGGCCAAGGCCCTCGACATCCTCGCCGCGGGCGGCGATATCGACTATGTGGGCGCCAGCGCGGTGGAACTGATCGGCCCCGGCGAAAGCGCCGGCAACTACCGCGAGATCGTCATCGAAGGCGGCAAGGTCACCACGGCGAAATACCGCTGAAGACAGCCGGAGAAGCAGCGAAACAGCCCGGGATTTCCGGGCTGTTTCCGTAATTTGCGCAAGATGCAAGGCGTTCGCAAGGCGCCGGAAGAGCCACGGGGGGATGGATGATCGAAGTTCGCGACATCCACAAGCATTTCGGCGGCTTTCGTGCCGTGGACGGGGCGACGCTCAGCATCGCCAGGGGCTCCATCACCGGGCTGATCGGCCCGAACGGCGCCGGAAAGACCACTCTTTTCAACGTGATAGCGGGCGTTCTCAAGCCAACCTCCGGGCAGGTATTCATGGAGGGCGAGGACATTACCGGCCTGCCGCCGCATGAACTTTTTCACAAGGGGCTGCTCAGGACCTTCCAGATCGCCCATGAATTTCCGACCATGAGCGTGCGCGAGAACCTGATGATGGTGCCCGGCGGGCAGACCGGCGAGCGCCTGCTGGCGACCTGGCTGCAGCCCGGGCGCATCCGCGCCGAGGAAGCGGCGCTCAGGCGCAAGGCCGACGAGGTACTGGAATTCCTCACCATCGACCACCTTGCCGATGAAAAGGCCGGCAATCTGTCGGGCGGGCAGAAGAAGCTGCTGGAGCTCGGCCGCACCATGATGGTGGATGCGAAGATCGTGTTTCTCGACGAGGTGGGCGCGGGCGTCAATCGCACCCTGCTCAGGACCATCGGCGATGCGATCATCCGCCTCAACCGCGAGCGCGGCTATACTTTCGTGGTGATCGAGCATGACATGGATTTCATCGGCCGGCTCTGCGACCCGGTGATCTGCATGGCCGAGGGCAAGGTGCTGGCCGAGGGCGCGCTCGACGAGATCAAGGCCAACGAACAGGTGATCGAGGCCTATCTGGGCACCGGCCTCAAGAACAAGCTGAAGGAAGAGGCATGAGCGTCGCGCAGGGATTCAATGCCTCCGGCGGGAGTATTTTCACCAAGATGAAAGGGCGGGCGCGTGGCTGAACCTTTTCTCATCGGCGAAAGCATGGTGGCGGGCTACGGCAAGGGGCCGGCGATCCTGCATGAATGCACGATCAGCGTGGATCCGGGCGAGATCGCGGTGATCGTGGGGCCGAACGGGGCCGGCAAATCCACCGCGATGAAGGCGATCTTCGGGATGCTCACCATGCACCAGGGTCGGGTGCTGCTCGATGGCGACGACATTACCGCCCTCAGCCCCCAGGACCGGGTGGCGCGGGGCATGGGCTTCGTGCCGCAGGTGAACAATATCTTCACCTCGCTGACGGTGGAGGAGAATCTGGAGATGGGCGCCTTCATCCGGCGCGACGACATTTCCGCCACGCTGGAGCAGGTCTATGAGCTGTTTCCGGTGCTGCGCGACAAGCGCCATCAGGCGGCGGGCGAGCTTTCGGGCGGGCAGCGCCAGCAGGTCGCGGTGGGGCGCGCGCTGATGACCGAGCCCAAGGTGCTGATGCTCGACGAGCCCACCGCCGGGGTCAGCCCGATCGTGATGGACGAGCTTTTCGACCGCATCATCGAGGTGGCGCGCACCGGCATCCCGATCCTGATGGTGGAGCAGAATGCCCGCCAGGCGCTGGAGATCGCCGACAAGGGCTATGTGCTGGTGCAGGGGCGCAATGCCCATACCGGCAGCGGCAAGG
>JALWJU010000226.1 GCA_026997055.1 Paracoccaceae bacterium
AGACCACTCGAAATCCGTCAAATCAAATCGCGCCATGCTCACCTCCTGCTCTTTGCAGAAAGTGAATCACAAACCGTCAGAGATGGGAATCCTGTTTATGGGTATGTGACCTAGGGTCAGGACCCCGGGTCCCGGCCCCGGGTCGGGAATTCATTCAGATCCATGCGGCGACCGGCAGCGCCAGCGCGGCGGGGGCGCTTCCGAGCGGGGCGGTTGTGCCGTGTTGCAATATGCCCCTTCACGCCCCGTCGGATATCTTGACCGATCCTGTCCTCGCTATCCTCATGCAGGCGCAAGACAACCCTGTTTATCAATGGATTTCATGGTTCTGATCCCGGGGGGGGAAAGCAAGGTTACACCAGATCCCGAGATGGCATCCGGATTCCGGCAGGAATACCGGCAGATCGGCTCTCGGCCTGTCGGACACCTTTTGTAAAGAAATTTCCCTTAAAACGACATGAGCAGAGTCAGCAAGAAGTGCGACGAATGATGAAAACGGACGGTTTGCGGAAAAAAACCGAGGGGCAGATCCCGTGTCGGCTGGGCGCTGTGCGGAGCGCTGTGCTCGGAGAGATCCTTTGAGGGCTGGCGCGTGGACCTGAGTCTGAAAACGATCTTTCAGCCGACAATCCTGCTGGCTCTGGCTCTGATGGCGGTCATCACGATGATGATACTGCCGATGCCGGCATTCGTCCTGGATATCGGCCTGGCCGTTTCCTTCGCGTTGGCAATTCTCATGTTCACCGTCACGCTCTTTATCGAACGGCCCCTGGACTTCTCCGTCTTCCCGACGATCCTTCTGGCATCTCTGATGCTGAGATTGTCGCTGAACGTGTCCTCGACCAAGCTGATCATAGGTCAGGGCCACACCGGAACCGGAGCGGCCGGCGAGGTGATCGAAGGCTTTGCGAGTTTCGTGATGAGCGGGTCGGTGTTCCTGGGGCTGGTCGTGTTCGGCGTCCTGCTGATCGTGAACTTCATCGTCATCACCAAGGGTGCGGCCAGAATGGCGGAGGTCGGGGCCAGATTCGCTCTGGATGGAATGCCCGGCAAGCAACTGGCGATCGACAGCGACATGTCGGCCGGTGCCATCGACCATGAGGAGGCCAAGCGCCGGCGCGAGAAGGAGCAGGCGGAGACGACTTTCTTCGGCTCGCTGGACGGCGCCTCGAAATTCGTGAAGGGAGATGCAATTGCCGGCCTGCTGATCACGCTGCTCAATCTGGTCATGGGGCTGACCATCGGTGTTGCGCTTCACGGCATGGAGCTGGGAAAGGCATTTGAAACATATGCCATTCTGACGGTCGGGGACGGCCTGGTCAGCCAGATTCCGGCTGTTATCATCTCGATTGCATCGGCGTTGTTGCTGGCAAGAGGGGGGGCCACGGGCTCGACGGATACGGCGCTCTTTTCCCAGCTGGGGCGTTATCCCGCGGCACTTGTGACGGTTGCGGTTCTGATGGTCCTTTTCGCACTTGTTCCGGGCCTGCCCTTCGTCCCGTTCCTTGCCGGCGCGATTGCGCTGGGCGCGGCTGCCATGTGGGGGCGCCAGGTGCAAAAGGCCCGGGCCGAAGCCGAGGAGAAGGAGATCGGCGGCGAGGAAGCATCTGCGCCGGCGGATTCCCTGGGGGACATGCTTGATCTGGACGATATCCATGTGGAATTCGCGCCCGACCTGGTTCCCATGGTGCTTGATCCCTCTACGGGTCTGGATGCGCGAATAACCAGCATGCGCAACCATGTGGCGACGAAATTCGGCCTGATTCTGCCCGAGATCCGTATGACCGATAACACGGCTCTTTCCCCGGGTGCCTATCTGATAAAGATACAGGGCGTCGAGCAGGCAAGGGATCAATTGCAGAATGACAAGGTGCTGGCCATCCTGACCGGCAAGGAGCTCGACCTGCCACCCGGGACCGATGTCCGGGAGCCCGTCTATGGGGCGGCGGCCAGATGGGTGGACCCCGAGTACCAGGAGCAGCTGGCATTGGACGGATGCACTATCGTGACGCCGACGGAAGTGCTGGCGACTCACCTGCTCGAGGTGATCAAGCGCAATTTCCCGCGGCTGCTGACCCTGAAATCCCTGCGCCGCCTGCTTGCAGAATTCGTCAACCTGTCGGATCCGGCCCGGGCCGAGGCCAATCAGAAGCTCCTGGATGAACTGATCCCCGAGAAGGTGCCCATGGACCTTCTGCTGACGGTCCTGCGCCTGCTTCTGGAAGAGCGGGTTTCGATCCGCAACCTGCCTCTGATCCTGGAGGCGATTGCCGAGGGCCGTGCCGTCTATCAGACGCCGGAAGGGGTTTGCGAGCATGTCCGCCAGAGGCTCGGTTTTCAACTGGTTGCGGAACTGCGCCGCGAGGATGGCACCCTGCCTCTGGTGCAACTGGCACCGGAATGGGAGGAAAGGTTCAGCGCCTATCAGGTCGAGGGCGATCGCGGAAATTGCGACGTGGCGCTGCCGCCGGATGACTTCAACCGCCTGGCCAGCGCCATTGCCGAGAAGATAGCCAGAGCCGGAGAGACAGGCATTTATCCCGCGCTGGTTACCTCGACCCGGCGCCGCCGCTTCCTGCGGACGGTGCTGACGGCGAAAGGCATCGTCAATCCCGTGCTTTCCTTTGAGGAAATCGGTACCGATGCCCGCCCTTCTCTGGTCGGGGTGATCAGCCCATGAATGCGCAACTGGCGGAAATTCTGTCGTTTTCCCGCTCGGCGATGATGGTCGGCTTCGTTGTGTTCCTGAGGATCGGAGCGGCGATGGCGCTTCTGCCGGCCTTTGGCGAGCAATCGGTTCCGATGCGGGTGCGGCTGGCGATCGCCCTGGCATTTACCCTGATTGTCGCCCCCGCCGCCGCACCTGCCCTGCTGCCGGTGATAGAAAGCGGTTCGCACCAGTATCTGGTGAGCGAAACGATTGCGGGCCTGGGCA
Organism: Paracoccaceae bacterium; assembly: GCA_026997055.1. Taxonomy (GTDB): domain Bacteria; phylum Pseudomonadota; class Alphaproteobacteria; order Rhodobacterales; family Rhodobacteraceae; genus JAAEUB01. The sequence goes on from JALWJU010000226.1 coordinate 2,936, forward strand.
TCGGAATAGCGGTGCGCCTGTTTGTCATTGCCCTGCAGGTCGCCGGGGCGATCGCGGCGCAGTCCACCTCGCTTTCCCAGCTGTTCGGCGGCACCTCAGTCGAGCCCGCTCCGGCCATGGGGCACCTGATGGTAGTGGCCGGGCTGGCACTTTCTGTCAGCTTCGGTCTGCATGTGCGACTGACCGAAGCCTTTCTGCAATCCTATGATATCCTGCCCGCCGGCCGGTTTCCACAGCCCGACAGCTGGATGCGCTGGGGAGTTTCCAGCGTGGCGCGCGGCTTTGGCCTGGCGTTTTCCCTGGCAGCGCCTTTCGTGGTCGCCTCGCTGATCTACAACGTGGCCACAGGGGTCATCAACCGGGCCATGCCGCAACTGATGGTCGCCTTCGTCGGGGCTCCGGCAATTACCGCCGGTGGGCTGATCCTGCTGGCTCTGACCATGCCGCGTCTGCTGTCCGTCTGGCACGAAGCCCTGAACGGCTTCCTGCTCGATCCGTTCGGAGCGCCGTGATGGCCGGGCCGGAAGACGAAGACAAGCAACACGAGCCGACACAGAAGAAGCTCGACGATGCCCGCAAGAAGGGGGATGTCGCCAAATCCGCCGACCTAAACACGGCGGCGGGCTACGGAGGATTCCTGATCGTCTCCATGGCCCTGTCCGGCACGGCACTGGCGACCTTCACGGGACACATGGCGGGGCTGATCGCCCATGCTCCCGAGACCGCAAAGGCCGTTTTTGGCGGTTCGCGCGGAAAGATGCTGGATGGCGTCCTGGCGCAGGGGAGCTTCGCGCTGCTCCCCTGGTTCCTGGTGCCGGCTCTGGCCACATTGCTGTCGCTCCTGGCGCAGCGCGGTTTCGTCGCCGCGCCGGAGAAGCTGTCGCCGAAACTGAGCCGGATTTCCCCCCTGGCAAACGCCAGGAACAAGTTCGGCCGCTCCGGCCTCTTCGAATTTGCCAAGAGTTTTGTCAAGCTGACGATCTATTCGCTCATCCTGGGCCTGTTTCTCTGGCGGCAATTGCCGGGGCTGATCGAAACCATCGCCATGGAGCCCGTCATGGCCACGGGAGCCCTCTTCCGGCTCTGCATTTCCTTTCTTTTCATTGTGTTGCTGATCAGTGCCGTCATAGGTGGCATCGACCTGTTGTGGCAAAGGCAGGAGCATTTGCGCAAGAATCGGATGTCGCACAAGGAACTGATGGATGAAACGAAGCAGAATGAAGGAGACCCCCATATAAAGAACCAGCGCCGCCAGAAAGGATACGAAATCGCCATGAACAAGATGCTGGCGGATGTTCCCGGAGCAGATGTGGTCGTGGTCAACCCGACCCATTATGCGGTTGCCCTGAAATGGAGCCGCCTTGCCGGGAGTGCGCCGGTTTGTGTGGCCAAGGGCACGGATGAAGTCGCCCGGCGCATTCGCGAGATCGCCAGTGAAGCCGGTGTCCCGATTCATCGCGACCCACCGACCGCGCGGGCTATCTTCGCCGTGGTCGATATCGGTCAGGAGATTCACCCCGAGCATTACGAGGCCGTGGCTGCCGCCATCCGATTTGCGGAAGCAATGCGCCAGCGGGCAAGGAAGGCGATCCGGGAGCATGACCGATGAAGCAGGAAGCGCGGCGTCTGAAGATTCTGGGCGACATCTGCGAAATGAAACTGGAGGCCGAGCTTGCCGCATTGGCGCGCATTGCACACGATGAGCAGCGACTCCGCGACGAAATACGAGTGCTGGACGAAAGCGCACACGCCTTCTCACCTGACAGCCAGGCACTTGCCGGCCTGGCCAATCATTTCAGGTGGCTGCAGTGGTGCCGCCAGCAAAAAGCCCGGCTGAACACGCAACTGGCAGCCCTGAAAGCCGACCGGGAGACCCTCCTGCACTCTGCCCGCACGGCCTTCGGTCGGACGCAGGCGCTCAGATCGCTGGAACGCCAGGCCAGATCCAGATAAGGCATCCTGCAAGCGGCCTGAGCCAGAGGTTTCCGGGAAATACGCGAAATGAAGTGCGCGAAATCTTGAGATGTCCTGCCGCGCTTCTGACAGGCCCTGCCTCGGGAGCGGTGCGAAACGTCCTGGCGCAGGCAGGGCGGTCCTCGGCTGGGGAAGGGACAAAGGAGGGCGGTGCAGGGGAAACAGGCTCCTGCTCCCAATTGTCGCTCCATTGCCGCGAGCGGAGAGGGACAGGGAAGGCCGGGGAGGCGACCGCCTGCTTCGCGCGATGGCTGCATCCGTGCACTTG
>JALWJU010000227.1 GCA_026997055.1 Paracoccaceae bacterium
GAAGAAGGATTGGGTCAGGCGGTCAGGCGGTCAGGCTGCGCAGGATTTGCAGGAACCGGTCGATGCTTTCTTGCGGCGTGGACCAGGCGCAGACGAGGCGGGCGGTCAGGGGTTCTTCCGGGGTACCCTTCTGCGCATCGCCGTCCATGAGGTGATACTCTGCGCCGGCGGCCAGAAGGCGCTGGTGCAGGGCGCGGGGAAAGCGGGCGAAGAGGATGTTGCCCTGTGGCTCGGGGGCGATTTCGACTGCGCCGATTTCGCGCAGGCCGTTTGCGAGGCGGGCGGTGCGCGCATTGGCGCTGCGGGCGAGATCGAGCCAGAGCCCGCCCTCGAGATAGGCGAGCATCTGCGCGGCGAGGTAGCGGTGCTTGGACAGAAGCTGGCCCGCGCGCATCCGGCGCAAGGCAAGCTCGCGGGCGCGTGCCGGGTCGAACAGGATCACCGCTTCCGCGCCCATGGCGCCATTCTTGGTGGCGCCGAAGCTGAGCGCATCCACCCCGGCTTTCCAGGTCATTTCGGCGGGGCTTGCGCCGGTGGCGGCGAGCGCATTGGCAAGGCGCGCGCCGTCGAGGTGGACCGGCAGGCCGGCTGCGTGGGCGATGCGGGCGAGGGTTGCGATTTCGCCGGGCGAATAGAGCGTGCCGAGCTCGGTGAGGTTGGTGAGCGAGAGGGCGCCGGGGGCGCCGTCATGCTCGGAGTGAAAGCGCGCCGGGTCGAGCGCCTGGGCCAGCGCCTCGGGGCGCATCTTGCCCGCGTCAGCCGCAACCGGGGTGAGCTTGGCCCCGCCGGTGTAGAATTCGGGCGCGTTGCATTCGTGGTTGATCACATGGGCGTCGGGGGTTGCGTAGATGGTCTGGAAGGGCTCTGCCAGGGTCGCGAGCGCCAGCGCATTGGCGGCGGTGCCGGAAGCGAGCAGGAAGATCTCGGCCTCGGGCGCCTCGGGGGTGGCACGCAGGGCGTCGCGGGCGCGCGCGGTCAGCGCATCGTCGCCATAGGCCATGGCGTCGCCCTCGTTGGCGGCGGCGAGGGCCTCCATGATCGCCGGGTGCACCGGCCCGCCATTGTCGGAAGCAAAGAACATCACACCGGCTCCTCTATCAGGTAGTCTTCCCATTCGTCCTCGGGCACTTCGAATTCGGGCGTACTCCAGCCCCGCACCGACTGGCCGGCGCGGTGCACGCTCTCGGGGTCGCCGCTGATCAGCGGGTGCCAGTCGGGCAAGGGCCGGCCCTCGTGGCGCAGGCGGTAGGCGCAGCTTCTGGGCATGAAATAGGCGGTGCGGGAGATGTTCTTCGGACTCAGCACGATGCATTCGGGCACGAATTGCAGGCGGGTTTCGTATTGGCCGCAGCGGCAGGTCTCGCCGTCGAGCAGGCGGCAGGCGATGGAGGTGAAGGTGACCTCGCCGCTGTCTTCGTCTTCGAGCTTGTTGAGGCAGCACTTGCCGCAGCCGTCGCAGAGCGCCTCCCATTCGCGCCGGTTGAGCTGGGTGAGCGGAAGCTCCCAGAAGCGCGGGCGCAGGCGGGCGGTGCTGGTCATGGCGCCGCCAGTATCTCGCGCGCGCGGGCGCAGTCGGCGTGCATCTGCGCGATCAGATCGTCGAGGCTGTCAAACGCCTCTTCGGGGCGCAGATATTCGATCAGGGCGACGGAGATATGCGCGCCGTAGAGGTCGCCCTTGAAGTCGAACAGGTAGCTTTCGAGATTGGGCAGATTCTCGCCAAAGGTCGGCCGCACCCCGAGCGAGGCCGCCCCGCCATAGGTGCCCCTGAAGGGGCCGGTCAGCACCTCGGCCTCGACCGCATAGACCCCGAAGCGCGGCGGGTGCAGGCCGGCGATCGACATGTTGGCGGTGGGAAAGCCCAGGTCGCGGCCGCGCTGGTCGCCCCGGATCACCTCGCCGTCGATCCGGTGCCAGTGGCCGAGCATGGCGGCGGCGTCGCGCGGCCGGCCCTCGCTCAGCGCGGTGCGGATGGCGGTGGAGGAGACTTCGCCGAGCTTGCCCCTGAGCAGCGGGGCGATGGTGACGCCGAAGCCCATCTCGGCGCCGAAGCGGGCGAGATCGTCGGCAGAGCCCGCGCGCCCGGCACCGAAGCGGAAATCCTCGCCCACCACCACATGGCTGAGCCCCAGCCCCCCGGCCAGCACGTCGCGGGCGAATTGCTCGGGGGTCAGCGCCGAGAGGGAGGCGTTGAAATTGAGCTCATAGAGCTTTTCCACCCCCAGCTTCGCCAGCCGGTTGGCGCGCGCCTCGGCGCTCATCAGGCGAAAGGGCGGGGCCTTGGGGGCGAAATACTGGCGCGGATGCGGCTCGAAGGTGACCACCCCCAGCGGCGCGCCCAGGCGCTCGGCATTGCTGCGGGCGAGGTCGATCACATGCCGGTGGCCCAGATGCACCCCGTCGAAATTGCCGATCGCCGCCGAAGCGCCACGATCCTTGCCCTTCACGAACTGGTAGTCGCGGATGATGTCCATGCGCCGTGCCTAGCCGAGGGGGGCTGGCGGTGCAAGGGAAGGATGTGGCGCCAGAGGCCCGGAAAGCGGCGCCGGAGCGGCCGGAGCGATTTTTCTGCAGCCAATCGGGGCGCGCGGGGAAGGTCCCGGCGCTAGCAACTGTATTTGTCAGGTAGCCTGAGAAATACAGTTGCTAACGGCGCCAGCGGGTGGGCACGATGACGAGCGCACCGGCGGCGGAGAGGATGGCGTTGAGCCCCGGGGAGCGGAAACCGATATTGAACATCAGGGCGACGAAGTGGAAGAGCAGCGCCCCGCCGACGCAGATGATGATGCTTTGCAGGATGCCGTTCCGGGTAAAGCCCTTGATCTCGGAGAGATAGCCGATGATGCCGGCGATGACGACGGTGCCGATCAGGGTGGGAAACATTTCAGCCTCCGAGGATGGTGCCGGGCGCAAGCGGCATGCCGCGCAGGAAGGAATCGGCCTCGAGCGCCTGTTTGCCCTGGCGCTGGGCGCTGAGGATCTCGACCGCGCCTTCACCGCAGGCGATGGTGAGGCCGTGGAGCACCTCGCCCGGGCGGCCCTCTCCCTCGGCCAGACGGCTCATCAGGAGCTTGAGGCGGGTTCCCTCGGCCGTGGTCCATGCGCCGGGAAAGGGCGACAGGGCGCGAATCCGGCGGTCGATCTCCACCGCCGGGCGGCTCCAGTCGATGCGCGCTTCGTCCTTGCCGATCTTGGCCGCATAGGTGGCGCGGGCCTCGTCCTGCGGCTCGGGGGCGAGGGCGGGGAGCCGGTCGAGCACGCGCCCGATCAGCGCCGCTCCCATGGCGGCGAGGCGGTCATGCAGGCTGGCAGCGGTGTCTTCGGGGCCGATCGGCGTGGCCTCGCGCATCAGCACCGGGCCGGTATCGAGCCCCGCCTCCATCTGCATGATGCTGATGCCGGTCCGATCGTCGCCGGCCATGATCGCCCGCTGGATCGGCGCCGCCCCCCGCCAGCGGGGAAGCAGGCTTGCGTGGATGTTGAGGCAGCCGTGGGCGGGGGCATCCAGCACCGCCTGCGGCAGGATCAGCCCGTAGGCCACCACCACCGCCGCATCGGCTTCGAGCGCGGCAAGGGCCTCCTGCTCGGCCGGCTCTTTCAGTGTGGCGGGCGTGCGCACTTCCAGCCCCAGGGCGCGGGCGCGGGTCTCGACCGGGCCGGGCCGGGGCTTCTTGCCGCGCCCGGCGGGGCGCGCCGGCCGGGTATAGACGGCGGCGATCTCGTGGCCCGCCGCCGCCAGCGCCTCCAGCGCCGGCACCGAGAAGTCTGGCGTCCCCATGAAGATCAGTCGCATCAGTTTCGTCCCTTTTGCCACTTCCTGAGCAGCATGTCGCGCTTGAGCCTGCTCAGACGGTCAAAATACATCCGCCCCGCGAGGTGGTCGATCTGGTGCTGCACCGAGGTCGCCCAGAGGCCGACGAAATCGCGCTCCTCCGCCTCGCCCTCGGCATTGAGAAAGCCCACCGTCACCGCGCGCGGACGCTTGATCGTGGCCGAGACGCCGGGGAGGTTGGGGCTCGCCTCCTCATGGGCGCTGAGCCGGGTGCTGGCATGGAGGATCTGCGGATTGGCCATGCGCACCGCCTGGCCGCGCGCCTCGGAGGCATCGACCACCGCCAGCGCCAGCGGGATGCCCAGCTGCACCGCCGCGAGGCCCACCCCGGGCATGGCCTCCATCGCCTCGATCATCTCGTCCCAGATCGCGCGGATCTCGTCGGTGACTTCCTCCACCGGCGCGGCCGGTGTCCTCAGACGCTTGTCGGGCCAGATCACGAAGGGCCGGTGGGACCGGACGGCGCTCATCCGGCGGCGCGGGCGCGTTCGCGCTTGAGCTTGACCATCTTGCGGGTGATCAGCTGGCGCTTGAGCGGCTTCAGGTAGTCGATGAACAGCTTGCCTTCGAGATGGTCGATCTCGTGCTGCACGCAGGTGGCCCAGAGGCCGGTAAAGACCTCCTGCCGCGCCCTGCCGTCGCGGTCGATCCAGGCGACCTCCACCTCGGCCGGGCGGGTCACCTCGGCATATTGCTCGGGGATCGAAAGGCAGCCTTCCTCATAGGTGCTGGTCTCGTCGGAGCGGGCGACGATCTCGGGGTTGAACATGGCGATGGGGCGCGGTGCCGCACCCTCTTCCTTCACGCAATCGAGCACGATCACGCGCTTGAGCAGGCCGATCTGCGGCGCGGCGAGGCCGATCCCCGGCGCGTCATACATGGTCTCCAGCATGTCGTCGGCCAGCACGCGCAGCTCGTCCGACAGGTCGGACACGGGGGCGGCGACCTTTTTCAGGCGCGGGTCGGGGTGGATCAGGATCGGGCGCAGGGTCATGGCCCCGATGTAATTGGCGGAGAGGGGTTTTGCAAGCCGGAGGCGGCGGGCTGGATGTAACCTTGACGTTACATCACGGGCGATCTATATGTAACGCAAAGGTTACACGCGATGGAGACGACCATGCAACGGACGATAAGTGCCCGCACGCTCACCCTGCTGCGCAATGCGAGCTTCAGCCTGCTGGGGCTGGTGCTCCTGGCCTATGGGCTGGGGGTGCTGGTGACCGGCTCGCCGGAGCCGTTTGCCTCGTGGATCACTGCGGCGGCCGGAATCGCCACGGCGGTGGTGACTTCCGGCGCCGCCGCGCTTGC
>JALWJU010000228.1 GCA_026997055.1 Paracoccaceae bacterium
ATGGCAGGCCGATCTCGGCGGCGGTTTCCTCGAGGCGCGAGATCATCTCGGGGTGATAGTTCCAACCGATCACGCGATCGAAATCCACCACGTCGGCGGCCGCGCGCATCTGGAAGGCCGACTGGTGCCCGGCGCCGATCATGCCCAGCACTTTTGCCCCCTTCGGAGCCAGATACTTGATCGACACGGCCGAGGCGGCCGCCGTGCGCAGGGCGGTCAGCAGGTTGCCGCCCACCAGTGCGTGGGGCCGGCCGGTATCGGCATCGAAGAGCAGCACGGTGGACTGGTGGTTGGTGAGCCCCCTGGCCTCGTTGCCGGGCCAGTAGCCGCCGGACTTGAGCCCCAGCGCCAGCGACTTGCGGTCAAAGCCCGACTTGAAGCCATAGAGCGCATCGGCGTGCCCGATGGCCTCGCGGATCACCGGGAAGTTGTAGGCGTCGCCCGCGGCCATGGCGGCAAAGACGGCCTCGACCGCTTCCAGGCTTTCGGCGCGGCCGATCAGGCTGGCGATGTCTTTTTCGGGTACGATGATCATGGGTGTATCCTTGTCAGAAGCGAGGTCGCCCGGCGGGCGGACGAGCGGGCGGGCGGGCTCAGTAGGCCTTGCCGCGGGCCGAGACCGGCCAGAGGGCCTCGACCTTGCCGTTTCGCACGCCCACATACCAGTCGTGGACATTGGCAGTGGGGTCGCAGTGGCCCGGCACCAGCCGGAGCTTGTCGCCCACCTTCAGCGCGCCGTTCGGATCCTCGACCACGCCATGCTCATCGGAGCATTTGACGTATTTCACCCCCTCCGGGCCGCGAAACACCACCGGCAGGCCGCTGTCCACCGACTGCGCCTTCAGCCCCGCATCGACGATCGCCTTGTCCGCCTTGGCGTGGCTCATCACCGAGGTGAGCAGGAACATGGCGTTTTCCCATTCCTCCTCGTCGATGCGCTTGCCATTCTTGTCCAGGATCCGGCCATAATCGGCATCCATGAAGGCATACGAGCCGCACTGAAGCTCGTTATAGACGCCGGAATTGCCCTCGAAGTAATAGGACCCCGTGCCGCCGCCGCCGACGATATCGCATTCGAGCCCGTGCGCTTTCAGCGCCTGCACCGCGTCCTTCACCATCTCCACGGCGATGTCGATCTTGGCCTTGCGGTCCTCGTAGAGGTCCAGATGCTGCATGGCGCCCTGATAGGCCTGGATACCGGCGAATTTGAGCCCCGGCGCGGCGTCGATCAGCCTGGCGATATTGACCACCTCCTGGCTGGTGGTGACCCCGCAGCGCCCGGCGCCGCAGTCGATCTCGACCAGCGCCTCGATGGTGGTGCCGTGCTTCTGGGCCGCCGCCGAAAGCTCGGCCACGTTTTGCGGGTCATCGACACAGACCAGCACCCGCGCCTCGCCTTCGGGCGCCTTTTTCGGCAGGCTGGCCAGCCGGTCGATCTTGGCCGGGTCGCGCACCTGGTTGGACACCATCACGTCCTTGATGCCCCCGCGCACGAAGACCTCGGCCTCGCTCACCTTCTGGCAGCACACGCCGACACTGTCGCCCAGCTCCTCCTGCAGCTTCGCCACATCCACCGACTTGTGCATCTTGGCATGGGCCCGGTGGCGCACGCCCATCTCGGCGGCGCGGTCGCGCATCCGGGTGATGTTGCGCTCCAGCGCATCGAGATCCAGCACCAGGCAGGGGGTCTGGATGTCGGCCTCGTCCATGCCCGGCTTGGCCGGGATGTCATAGCCCACTTCGTATTCGTCCAGATTGATGTCTTTCATGTTACTTCTCCATCCAGGGCAGCGCATCGAGATCGACATTGCCGCCGGTGATGATGATGCCGACGCGCTTGCCGGCAAAGATTTCGCGGTTTTTCAGGATCGTGGCCAGCGGTACGGCGCTCGACGGCTCCATGACGATCTTCATGCGCTTCCAGATCAGTTTCATCGCGTCGATGATTTCGGCTTCGGAGGCGGTGAGGATGTCGGTGACATGGTTCTTCACGAAATGCCAGGTCAGGTCCTTGAGCGGCACCTTGAGCCCGTCGGCCACGGTCACCGGCGCGTCATCGGCGATGATGCGGCCGGCCCGGAAACTCCGCGCGGCGTCGTCGGCCTGCTCGGGCTCGGCGGCATAGATCTTCACATCCGGCGCATCGTGGCTCAGCGTCAGACAGGTGCCCGAAATCATGCCGCCGCCGCCGATCGGCGCCACGACCGCATCGAGCCCCTCGACCTGCTCCATGAGTTCGGCCGAGCAGGTCCCCTGCCCGGCGATCACCCGCGCATCGTTGTAGGGATGCACGAAATCGGCGCCGGTAGCGGCATGGACCTGGGCAAAGACCTCCTCGCGGCTCGACGTCGAGGGTTCGCACTCGGTAATGGTGCCGCCATAGCCGATCACCGCATCCTTCTTGGCCTGCGGCGCGGTGCGCGGCATCACCACATGGCAGGGGATGCCCCGGCGCCCGGCGGCATAGGACAGGCTCAGCGCATGGTTGCCGGAACTGTGGGTGGCCACGCCCTTCTCCAGCATGTCATCGGGCAGGCCGAATACCGCATTGCAGGCCCCGCGCACCTTGAAGGCGCCGGCCTTCTGGAAATTTTCGCATTTGAAGAACAGCTCCGCCCCGGTCAGGTCGTCAAGGAAAGAAGATGTCAGCACCGGGGTACGGTGGATATGCGGCGTGATGCGCGCGCGCGCCGCCAGCATGTCGTCATAGGTGGGTATCTTCATGGCTCATCGCTCCTGTAGAATTCCTGCGCCGCCGCCACGCCCGCGCCCAGCGTCACCTCGAGCCCCATATCGGCCATGGCCATTTCCGCCACGGCCAGCCCCAGGAGCGCCTGCGCCTCGCTGAGCAGGCCCAGATGGCCGATGCGAAACAGCTTGCCCGCCACATCGCCCAGCCCGGCACCGAAAGCGACATTGTAGCGCGTCGCCGCATGGGCCACCAGCGCGCCGGCGTCAAAGCCCGCGGGCGTCAGGATGGCGCTGACCGAGTTCGAATAGAGCGCCGGCCGGCGCGCGCACAGCGCCATGTTCCAGGCCGCCACCGCCCGGCGCACGCCCTCGGCGATGCGCGCGTGGCGGGCGAACACATTGTCGAGCCCCTCCGCGAGCAGCATTTCGCTGGCCTGCTTCAGCCCGTTGATGAGCCCCACCGGCGGCGTATAGGGAAAGCCCGAGGCCGGATAGGCCGCGCGCATGTCGCGGATGTCGAAATAGGTGCGCGGCAGGGTCGCGGTTTCGATCCGCTCCAGCGCCTTCTGGCTGAAGCCGGTGATGGCCAGCCCCGCCGGCAGCATGAAGCCCTTCTGGCTGCCGGTCACGGCGATATCAACGCCCCATGCATCCATGCGGAAATCCATCGAGCCGATGGAACTGACCCCATCGACGAACAGGAGCGCCGGATGGCCCGCCGCATCCATCGCCGCGCGTATGGCGGCGATGTCGCTGACCACGCCGGTGGCGGTTTCGTTATGGGTGGCCAGCACCGCCTTTATCTCATGCGCGTCATCGGCGGCCAGGATCTCCTCGAAGCGGTCGGCCGGGATGCCCTCGCCCCATTCCACATCCACCTGCACCACGTTCAGCCCGTGGCGTTTGCACATGTCGATCCACTTGTGGGAAAACATGCCGTTTCGCGCCGCCAGGACCGTATCGCCCGGGCTGAGCGTGTTGGAAATCGCGGTCTCCCAGCCGCCGGTTCCGGTGGACGGAAACACGAACACCTCGCCCGTCTCGGTCTGGAGCACCCGCTTCACCCCCGCGAGCGCGGGCTGCAGGATCTCGGCGAAGGCCGCCGAGCGGTGATCCATGGTGGGCATGTCAACCGCGCGGCGCAGGGCCTCGGGCATGTTGGTCGGGCCGGGAATGAAGGCCGGATTCTGGTAGGTCATGGGTCTCCAGGGTTCCTCATCTGGGGTTGGGGGCAGTCTAGCGTGGCCGGGCGGCAGACGCCATTTTTTTGAAAAAGTTTTTCATTTTTCTTGAAATCCTGAAAAGGCGGGCATAAACAGGGAGTTGAAGTTTTTCAAAAGCCACGCAATGCCGCAGGGAAAGAGACATCGCGGGCGCCCCAAGGCGTTCAACGATACTGGCAGCGCGCGAATCCGCTCGCTGGAGCGGGCTCTGGACGTGCTGGCGCATGTGTCGGAAACGGGCGGGCAGACCCTCTCGGAGATCGCCGGGGCGCTGGATGCCTCGCCGGCGACCACCTACCGGATTCTCTCCACCTTTGCCGCGCGGGGCATGTTGGAGATGGATGCGGCGGGCCAGACCTGGCATGTGGGTCCGGCCGCCTTCCGCATCGGCAGCGCCTTCCTGCGCCGCAGTTCCATGGTCGAGCGCGCCCGCCCGCTGATGCGCGCGCTGATGGCCGAGACCGGCGAGACCGCCAATCTGGGCGTGGAGAGCGGCGGCGAAGTGCTGTTTCTCAGCCAGGTCGAGACCCATGAGGCGATCCGCGCCTTCTTCCCGCCGGGCACGCTGAGCCCGATGTATGCCTCGGGGATCGGCAAGGCGCTGCTGGCGGCGATGGAGGATGGCGCGCTGGAGCGCTATCTCGCCCGGACCTCGCTCGTCCGCTTCACCGACAAGACCATCTGCGAGCGCGCCGCCCTGCTGGACGAGCTTGCGCGCATCCGCGCCCAGGGCTACGCCTTCGACGACGAAGAGAAGAGCCCCGGGATGCGCTGCGTGGCGGCGCCGGTGTTCAATGCCTTTGGCGAGGTGGTGGCGGGGATCTCGGTCTCGGGGCCGACGGCGCGGATGAGCCGGGGCGAAATCGAGCCGATCAGCGCCCAGGTGCGTGCCCGCGCGGCCGAGCTTTCGCACGCGCTGGGATATGCGCAGGGCAGCGGGGAGGAACAGGCGCGCGAGGGATGAACGCCCGGGCGCGAGGCCGGGCAGCCTCGCCTGACCGCTCCACGGGAGCAGGGTGGGGCGGGATCAGGCGCGGATCCGGCCGAGCTCGATATCGGCCGGCGTCAGGTCCTGGCCGCCTGTCACCCTGGCCTGCAGGACGTCACCGTAATAGACATCGGCGCCGCGCCCGTCGGGCCATACCTCGATGTGGATTCTGGCCCGGATCA
>JALWJU010000229.1 GCA_026997055.1 Paracoccaceae bacterium
CAAGGCCGCCTCCGGGCGCGCCGCCGAGATCGCCCCCTGCATCGCCTGCAACCAGGCCTGCCTCGACCACACGTTCAGCGGCAAGGTCTCCACCTGCCTTGTCAACCCGCGCGCCTGCTACGAGACCGAGATGCCGGTCACGCCTGCGGCCAGGGCAAAGCGCATCGCCGTCGTGGGGGCCGGGCCGGCGGGGCTTTCGGCAGCGATCACCGCCGCCGGGCGTGGCCACCGGGTGGTGCTGTTTGACAAGGCGCAGACGATCGGCGGGCAGCTCAACATGGCCCGGCGCATCCCGGGCAAGGAGGAGTTCGACGGGCTGATCGACTGGTATGCAACGCAGATCAAGGCGCTGGGGGTGGAAGAGCGCCTGGGCGTGGAGGCGCACGCAGCGGAGCTTGCGGGCTTTGACGAGGTGGTGATCGCCACCGGCGTCGCCCCGCGCGACCCTAAGATACCGGGGCAGGATCGGCCCAACGTGCTCTCCTATATCGACGTGCTCGAAGGCGGCGCCGAGGTGGGCGCGCGGGTGGCGATCGTGGGCGCGGGGGGGATAGGCTTCGACGTGGCCGAATTCCTGACCACCGGCAAGAGCCCGACGCTCGATCCCGAGGAATGGCGGCGCGAATGGGGCGTGGCCGACCCCGAAGCGGCGCGCGGCGGGCTCGCGCCCGAGGGCCCGCGCCCGGCGCCGCCCCTGCGGCAGGTGACGCTTTTGCAGCGCAAGGCCGAGCGGCCGGGCAAACGGCTGGGCAAGACCACCGGCTGGATCCACCGCGCGGTGCTGAAGATGAAGGGCGTCAGCATGCGCTCGGGGGTGAATTACGAGCGCATCGACGAGGCCGGCCTGCATGTCAGCCACGGCGAGGGGCGCGAGAAGCCGGAGCTGATCGAAGCCGATACCATCGTGCTCTGCGCGGGGCAGGTGGCAAATCGCAGCCTTGCCGACGAGTTGCGCCTGGCCGGGATCGAGACCCATGTGATCGGCGGGGCCGACCGGGCCGGGGAGCTTGACGCCAAGCGCGCCATCCTGCAGGGCACGAAGCTGGGGCTTGCATTGTAGCCCGGCACGAGGAGGCGGACTGACATGTTCCTGACCACGGTGGGCGCGGTGGTGGGCGGCCTGCTGCCCAGCTTCCTGCTCATCGCCCTGGGCGGGCTGGTGCGCGCACGCCTGCCGGAAAAGGCCTGGATCGGTCTCGACCGGCTCAATTTCGAGATCCTGTTTCCGGCGCTGATCTTCGTGGCCGCTTCGAGCCGCCCGATCGAGCCTGCCGACATGGCCCGGACCGGACCGGCGGTCTGGGCGATCATGGCGGCGGGGCTGGCGCTGGGCTGGCTGGCGCGCGGCGTGGGACCCGCGCGGTTTCTCGATTTTGCCGGCGCCTGGCAGACCGCCTGGCGGTTCAATACCGCGCTGGCCTTTGTCGCCGCGGGGGCGCTGCCGGGCGCGAACCTGGCAAAGCTGGCGGTGGTGATCGGGCTGGCGGTGCCGGTGGCCAATATCCTCGCGGTGGCGGCACTGTCGCGGGGCAATGCGCTGGGGATCGGCCCGACGATCCGGCGCATCGCGCTGAACCCGTTCCTGCTCGCTGCGCTGGCGGGGGTCGCGGTCGGGCTGAGCGGGTGGCAGCCGCCGGCCGCGCTGCTCAGGCCCGTGCAGATGCTCGCACAGGCGGCGGTGCCGGTGGCGCTACTGTCGATCGGCGCGACCATGGACTGGCGCGCCCTGGGGCGGCTGGATCGCTTTTCCGGCGCGCTGGTGGCAATCCGCCTGCTGATCCTGCCCGCGCTGACCCTTGCCCTGTGCCTTCTGTCGGGAGCCGACGCGACGCTTGCCCAGGTGCTGGTCCTGTTTGCCGCCCTGCCCACCGCCTCGGCGGCGCATGTGCTGGCGTCGGGCTTTGGCGCCGATCGCGGCCTGGTGGCGACCCTGATCGCCCAGTCCACCCTGCTCGCGGCGCTGACGCTTCCTGCCTGGCTGGTCCTGGCGGCGCTGGTTTTCCATGGCTGATCTCCCATGCCGGCGCGCTCTGAAACGCCGCCTCTCCGTGTTTCCCCGTCACGAACACTCCGCCTTATTACCCCCGTATTGTCCGCTTCCGATCACGATCTTGCCCGATTTGCCGCGCATACATTTCGTCGAGGGGCCTGACAGATTGTGAGAGAGAGTAATGGACCGATTGAGCGAAATGGAGGCCTTTGCCACGGTAGTGGACCAGGGCGGCTTTACCGACGCGGCCAAGAAGATGGGGATTTCCAAATCGGCCGTATCCAAGCATGTCTCTTCGCTGGAGGCGCGACTGGGGGCGCGGCTGCTGAACCGGACCACGCGGCGCGTAAGCCCGACCGAGATCGGGCTTGCCTATTACGACCGCGCCCGCAAGGTGCTCAACGATGCCGGCGAGGCCGATGCGCTGGTCACCTCGATGCAGAGCGCGCCTTCGGGCCTGCTGCGCATCAGCGTGGCGACCGATTTCGGCGTCAACCACCTGAGCCCGGTGCTGGGGGACTTCCTGCAGGAATTCCCCGATATCTCGGTGAACATGGTGCTGAACAACCGCTATGTGGAACTGATCAGCGAAAATTTCGACATGGCGATTCGCATCGGCGAGATGGAAGACAGCTCGCTTCGCGCCCGCAAGATCACCGAGACCACGAAGCGCATGGTGGCGAGCCCGGCCTATTTCCAGAAATACGGTCGGCCGATGCGCATCGACGACCTCAACGAGCACAAGCTCCTGCACTATTCCAGCCAGTCCTCGGGCAATGTCTGGAAGATCCCGGCGCCTTCGGGCGAGATCCGCCAGGTGCGCAGCGCCGGCTGGCTCAGCGTCAATGACGGCCAGTCCCTGCTCAATGCCGCGATCAGCGGGCTCGGGATCGCCTATCTGCCGAGCTTCCTCTATGCCGATGCGATGGAGCAGGGGCTGGTCGAAGACGCCATCCCCGACCTGCCCAAGGACATCCAGGGGATCTACGCGGTCTATCCGCCCGGCCGCTTCACCCAGCCCAAGGTGCGGGCCTTCATCGACTTTCTGGTGCATGTCTTCGGCGACAAGGGGCCGGACAAGTGGTAGGCCGCCGGCGTATTTCGGGAGATGCTTGCCTGTAACGAGTGAGATCGGGGAGCGATCAAAGTGCACCGGCGCATCGGCGCGGCTCTTGCGGGCTGGCCGGTGCGCCGTTCGTTTGCGGTCACGGCTCACGGCCCGGCGGAAGTGATCACCGCTTCGACCCGGCGGTTGCGGGTGCGCCCGTCTTCGGTCCGGTTGCTGTCCAGCGGCGAGAGGAAACCCACCCCCTCGGCGCTCAGCTGCGCTTCGGGCAGGCCGTATTCGGCGATCAGGCGCTGGCGCACGGATTGTGCGCGCCGCCTGGAAAGGGCGACGTTCAATTCCAGCGGCCCCTCGGCATCGGTATGGCCGACAAGCGCGATACGCTGATCCGGGTGGTCGCGCAGATAATCCGCCAGCGCCGCGAGGCTGGCAAAGGGGCCGGGGCCAAGCGCGGCGGAGCCGGTCTCGAAGGCGAGGTCGGAGAGCACCGCGTGGCCGTTCTGCTCGAGCTGCGCGCCGATGGGGGCATCCGGGAGAGCCACCGCTTCGGTCGGCTCGGTCATGGTCGAGGTGACGGTATCGCTCACCGCATCCGCCGCCAGCGTGCTGTCGGCCGGTGCGATCCGGGTGATCTGCACGAAGCCCGCGCCGGGCGAGGAAGACACCAGCAGCGCCACATGGGCCGGCCCGCTCTCGGTCGCCTTGCGCGCCAACAGATAGCGGAAATCGCCGAGATCCACATGCATCTTCGGCTCGCTCACCACGTCGAGGGCGAAGCGGAAGTCAAAGCCTCCGCATTGCGCATCGGCGCATTGGAACAGGACCTCGTAGCCCGCTTCCCGAAGCTGGCCTTCGAGCATCTCCAGCAGCGCCCCGGTATCGCCCCCCTTGCCCGGCAGGCGCCAGGCTTCGGTCGAAATCCGCCCGCGCGCGGCGAGGCGCTCCAGCGCCCCGTCGCGCCACGGCCCGGCGGCGATCCGGTGCGTGCCCGTTGCGCCTACCTCGCTATGGGTGCGCATGGCCGGGACCGGAAGCGCAAGCTCTGCTTCGGCCCGTGCCCCGGCCGAGAGGGCCAGCAGCACGGCGCTTGTGGCAGCGCTTATGAGGGCCGGCAGCCGCACCTAGCGCGCCTGCTTGTGGTATTCCGGGTTCGGCTCCATGCCGGTGGCCGAGGCGACCCGGTTGGTCATGTTGAAGAAGCCGGCCACGGAAGCGATGTCGAAGATGTCGCGGTCGCTGAACCCGGCCGCGCGCAGGGCCTCGCGGTCGGCCTCTTCGATCTCGGCGCTGGCGCGGGTGAGCTTTACGGCAAAGTCGAGCATGGCGCGCTCGCGTGCGGTCAGATCGGCGACGCGGTAATTCATCACCATCGCCTCGCCCAGTTCCGGGCGCCCCGAAAGCGCGCGCACCGCCGCGCCGTGGGCCACCTGGCAATACCAGCAGCGGTTTTCCGCCGACACCGCCACCGCGATCATCTCGCGCTCGAGCTTGGAGAGGCCCGATGGCCCGAGCATCAGGTCGTTATACATGGCGGTGAAGGCATTGAGCTTGTCGATGTCAAAGGCATAGGCCCTGAGCACATTGGGTACGAGGCCCAGCTTTTCTTCGCACAGGTCGAAATATTTCCGCGTCTCGGCCGGCAGAGGCTCCACCGGCGGCAGGTCCAGCGCCGTGGGGGCTTTGGGCTTTTCGGTCATGGCATGTCCCTTTCGGGCGTGAGTGGCGCCCTTCGGTAATGATAATGCCCCACAAGGCGCATTCCAAGGGCCGTGTAGAGCGGATTGGCCGCGTGGTTGCCCCGGGTCACCACCAGCGAAAAGGTCTCGGCTCCCTCGCCCGCGGCCCATTGGGCGGCGCGGATCAGCAGGTTGCGCCCGGTGCCCTTGCGCCGCATGTGGGGGACGACCTCGAGCGCGTGCAGCATGGCGATGCCTTGGTGAATGGCGACAAAGGCGACGCCGGCGGGCTTGTCCTCGGTGCGCCCGATCAGCGCGGTCTTGGGGAATGGGGCGCGCGCCATCACCGCG
>JALWJU010000230.1 GCA_026997055.1 Paracoccaceae bacterium
GCCGGAAACCGGGGCCGGTCCGGCCCTGCCGGCAGGAATCGGTGAGGCGGCCGCCATGCCCGCGCCCCCGGCCGGCGTGGCCCCCGGGAGTGCGGAAACGGTGCCGGAGGCGCCGGATGCTCCGCAGCCGCCTGCGCCGTCGCTGCCGGCCATCGTCGTGCCCGGCAGCGTGCCCGCCACCCCCGGCGAACACGCCGGCCGGATCGGCGGCATGGCCGAAAACGTGATCACCGGCCGCCTGCCCAGCATCGGCGCCGCGCCCGGGACCGAAACGGGTGCGGAAACGGCGGGGGGAGAAGCCGCGCCGCTGCCGGCGATCCGGCGCAATGCGGCGGCCTTCGAGCGTGATGGCGAAGCGCCGTTGATGTCGGTGATCCTGCTGGATGTCGGCCCCTCGCGCGCCGATCTGGGCGATCTGGGGAATCTGCCCTTCCCGATCACCTTCGTGGTGGATGCGGCGCAGGAAGATGCCGCCGAGGCGGTGGATTTCTACCGCCGGGCCGGGGCCGAAGTGGCGATCCGGCTGCCGCTGCCCGAATGGGCCGCGCCGGAAGACGTGGAGACTGCCTTTGCCGTTTACCGGCCGCTGCTGGAGCAGGCGGTGGCGGTGATGATGCCGCGCGACAGTTCCTATCAGACCCTGGGCGATACGGCCAGGCAGGTGGCCGAGGTGCTGGCCGCCGAGGGGCTCGGGCTGATCACCCTGCCCCAGGGGCTCAATACCGGGCACAAGGCGGCGCTGCGCGAGGGAGTCGCGGCGGGGCTGATCTTTCGCGAGCTCGACAATGACGGGCAGAGTATCGCGGTGATGCGTCGGTTTCTGGACAATGCCGCCTTCAAGGCGCGCCAGAACAGGGGCGTGATCATGTTCGGCCATGCCAGGCCCGATACCATCCGGGCGCTGATCGAGTGGAGCCTGGGCAATCGGGCAAGGACGGTCTCCCTGGCGCCGGTCTCTGCGGTGCTGCAGGACCGCTGAGGCGCGCCGGGGCGGAGCCGGGGCAGGCCCGGTCGGCGCATGGCAGGCGGGGCAGGTCTGGGCGGCGCATGGCGGATCTGACGCATGGCGGGCCTTTTCGCCGCGCGGGCGGGCCTTCTCGCGGGTCTGACGGCTTGCGCGCCCTCCCGGCCTGCGCGGTTGCGCGCGCCCGGAAAGGGCTCCGGCCAGGGGTTGGCGAAGCGGCCTATTCGGTATCGCGCACCGCCAGGGCCAGGCGGATCTCGCGGCGCACCATGCGGCGGATGGAGCGGGTGATGCGCTCGCCGATCTGGCCCCGGAGCTGCTCGCGCACCAGTTGCGCGACCAGTTCGCGCAGGGCCTCCTCGTCGATCAGGATATCTTCTTCGTCCGCTTCGTCCGCAGTCGCGCTCTCGCCGCTTTCGTCGTTTGCGCCGGTCTGCGCCGCGCTCCGGTGCGCCGCATCGCCGCTGTCTCCGGCACCGCCTTCGCCGCTATCGCCCTCCTCGCCCTCTTCCTCGTCGGTGATCTCCTCTGCCTCCAGGATCATGGTCGCGGCGGAGGTTCCGGCGGTTTCATCGGTGGCGGGGTCGTATGGCTCCGGGGCGTCCTGCCATTGCATGGCGGCTTCGGTGGCGGGGTGCGGCATGGTCGCGGCGGCGGGACTCTCTTCGAATTCGCTGCCGTCGGGCTCCCATTCCTCGTAGCTTTCGCCAATGGCGGCTTCGAGTTCGGCGATGCGCTGCTCAAGTTCGCTCGGGCCCTCGGCGGGAGTCTTGCCGGCGGTTTCGTCGGCGGCTTCTTCCGGTGCCATGCCGGCATCGCCGGTTCCGGTACTGCTCTGCTGCGCCGCCTCTGCCTGCGCCTCTGTCGGCTCTGCCTGTGGTGCCGCTGTCGTCTCTGTCTGTGCCGCCTCCGTCTCCGTCTTCTCGGGCTCGAGCACGCGGAAGGCCGGGGTCAGCACCAGCTTGTCGGGAGCGTCGGAGCGGGATGTGCGGCCCTGTTCCCCGCTGCCGGGGGATTCGGCGATCAGGCGGCGGATCGAGGACAGCACGTCTTCGATTTCGGAATTCGATACCGGCTCGGACATATCCGAAACTCCCACTTGGCCCCCCGGACAATCTACAGGCCAGCCCCCGGCAAGACAACCCAAAGCTGCCCGCGATCGGCCGCGGATCCGCCTCGGGGGCGGGGGCTCATTCCCAGGCGTAGTTGAAGGAGACGCTGATGCGCGCCTCTCCGGCCCGGTTTGGCGGTACTTCGTGGCGCAGCCAGCTTTCCCACAGCAGCACGTCGCCCGCTTCCGGCGCAAGGTAGATGAAGCTCTGCATCTCGCGCCGCGCGTTTCGGCGCCGGGCCGGGGCGGCCATCATCCGCGCCGAGCGGGGGTCTTCGAGTTTCAGCGCGCCGGCGCCTTCGGGCATGGCGACATAGGTGGTGCCCGAGATCACCGAATGCGGGTGGATATGGCTGGCATGGGTGCCGCCGGGGGGCAGGATGTTGATCCACAGGTCTTCGAGGGCAAGGGCGCGTCCGTCGAGGTCGAATTCGAGGTCCTCGGCAAAGGCGGCGACGTGGCGGTCGAGCGATTCCACGAGGTCGGCAAAGACCGGGAAGCGCCAGGGCAGGTCGGTGAGCGAGGCATAGGAAGTGTAGCCGGGATAGCCGTTTTCGGCGCACCAGGCCTGCCCGGCCGCGTCGTCCCGGGCGATGGACAGGCAGGAGGTCTCGAGTTCGCGCGCGTCGATGGCGGGGGCGAATTCGGCCAGCCGGGCGCGGTAGAGGCGGGTGACGAAGAGCGACTCGATCTCGGGCATGGCGCCCTTTTATCCCAGTCCGCGACCGGGGGCGAGGGGAAAGCAGGTGCTGGCGCGCAGGGGATGCGGCCGGGCGGGGTGCGGCCGGGCGGGGTGCGGCCGGGCGCGTTTCACACGAACTTGCGGAATATCCTGGTGGCGTCGAACAGCTCTTCGAGCTCGCTCATCCGTGCCTTCGTGCGCTCCCAGGTGCGGTTTTCCACCGCGGCGACGAGGGTCTCGCAAAACAGCATCACCACCACCATCGAATCCCAGGCCGAGGGGGCTTCGATGCGGCAATTGAAGGTACAGGCGGCGTGTTTGGCCACGGGGCTTTGCCACTGATCGGTGATCAGCACCACCTTGAGGCCGCGCTTGCTGGCCAGCTTGGCCATCTTGAGGGCGGTGTTTTCGTAACGGCGCACGTCGAAGACCACCAGCACGTCGCCCTCGCCCATGTCCAGCATCGCGTGGGGCCAGGCATTGGAAGTGGCGGGGACCAGGCTCACCCCGGGGCGGATCACCTGCAGATGCATGAACAGATATTCCGCCAGGGTGCGGGTGATACGCCCGCCGGTGACGAACAGCCTGCGCCCCTCGTCGGCCAGAAGCGCCGCCACCTCGTCGAAGCGCGCCGGGTCGATCTGGGCCAGGGTCTGGCGGATATTGCCGATCACCGATTCGGTGAAGCGGTTGAGAAGGTGCTCCTCGGGTGCCTGTCCGGCCCAGCTTTCGTGCTTGGCGATGGGGCCGGATATCTGTGCCTCGAGCTCGTCGCGCAGCGCGGCCTGAAAGGCGGGAAAGCCGGAAAAGCCCAGCTTCTGCACCATGCGTACCACGGTGGGCGTGGAGACCCCGGCCTTCTCGGCCAGTCGGGTGATCGAGCCGAGCCCGGACATGGGGTAATTGTGCAGAAGCGTGGCGCAGAGCTGGCGCTCGGCCCGGGTCAGGTCGGGCTCGGCGCGCTTCAGGAGTTCGCGTGTGGTCTGGCTGGTCATGGTGGCCTGAATGGGGTCGAACTGCGGTCAGTATAGGTTTTGCGCGGCTTCCTGCGAAGGGGTTTCTGCGAAAACATGTTGACACAACGCCGGACACTGAAACAAATAGTTCAGAGTGGGGGGGAGATGCACGAAAACCGCGACAGCGAAGTGGTCAGGACCGAGGAATTCGAGCCCGGGCAGGTGCCCGCGCCCGCGCTGGTGCTGTGCGAACATGCCTCGGCGGCCTTCCCGGCCCGATTCGGCACGCTGGGGCTGAGCGAGGAGGCGCGCCTGAGCCATGCGGCCTGGGATCCGGGCGCGCTGGAGCTTGCCCGATCGCTCGCCCGCCATCTCGGTGCGCCGCTGGTGGCGGCGGGGGTTTCGCGCCTGCTCTATGATTGCAACCGCCCGCCGGACTCTCCTGGTGCCATCCGCGAACAGAGCGAGATCTACGCCGTGCCCGGCAACCGCGATCTCGATGCGCGCGCCCGGCAGGCGCGGATCGACCAGATCTATCGCCCCTTCGTCGCCGAGGTGGGCCGGGTGCTGGACCGTTCGCGCGCGCGCGCGCTCGTTACCATGCACACCTTCACCCCGGTCTATGAGGGCCGGCGGCGCGAGGTGGAGATCGGCGTGCTGCACGACAGCGACAGCCGCCTTGCGGATGCGGTATTGCGGCGGGCGGGGCAGGGCGCCCCCCATGACATCCGCCGCAACGAGCCCTATGGCCCGGCCGACGGGGTGACCCATTCGCTGAAGGTCCACGGCATCGCCCGCGGCATCCCGAACGTGATGATCGAAGTGCGCAACGATCTCGTGGCCGATGCGGCGGGGCTTGCGCGCGTCAGCGCCTGGCTCGACCCGCTCCTGGCCGCGGCCCTGGGCGATGTGCTGGGCGAAGGGGCGGGCGCGGCAGACATGCAGGCAGAAGGCAAGGAGGCAGGCGCATGCCGAAAGTAGCACTGGCCTATATCCGCTGGATCGACCGGCTGAACCGGCGCATCGGCCGGCTGATGATGTATTTCATCTTCTTCATGGTCGCGGTGCTGCTGTGGTCGTCGATCTCCAAGACCTTCTTTCTACCCTCCAGATGGACCCTGGAAGTGGCCCAGTTCGCGCTGGTGGCCTATTACATGCTGGGCGGACCCTATTCGATCCAGCTCGGGGCCAATGTGCGCATGGACCTCTTCTATGGCAACTGGAGCCCGCGCACCAAGGCCTGGGTGGATTTCTTCACCATCTGGTTCCTGATCTTCTACCTCGCGGTGCTGTTTCGCGGCGCGGTCAGCTCCACCGCCTATGCGCTGGGCCATTTCGGCGACGAGCCGTTCCTTTTCTTCCGCGACC
>JALWJU010000231.1 GCA_026997055.1 Paracoccaceae bacterium
AGCGCTCGAGCAGAGCGCGGCCGGAATGCTGCCCCTTGAAGGCATGGCCGAACATGATGTGGCGGTGAACGAGCGGCGTGCCGTCATCGGGCAGCTCCTTGAGGCCGAAGATGATCGCCTCCCGAGGCGCATCGGGCCAGGAATTCTCCGGGACGATCTCGCAGCCCTCCCGCGCATAACCCTCGATCGGGATCGCCCGCGAAGCGCTTTCCTCCACGCTCACCCGAAAGCCGCGCGCAAGCAGGGTCCCGGCCCCTTCGGGTGTCAGCCCGACCCGCTCCTCATTGGCCCGCTGTTCGGCCCGCACCCAGATATGTGTCATCTCAGCCCCTTGTTCTCGTACTCCCAACAGGTGCCGCAATGAGCCCCCCTATGCAAGCCTGTCGGGGGTTTCCCCGGGCAAATGCCTCTTTTACGCTTCTCCGTCGGGGGCGTGAGGGTGCCCCCCGTAATTTCGCTTGCGCAGAAAATCGCTCCATGCGGTCTGCGCGGCTGGCGGGGGCCGGTGATCCATGTTTGCAGTCAGGGAGATGTGCCCTCCGGCAGGGGCAGGCCCGGTGAAACCGGCGCCTTTCGGCTTGCGATCCCCGATCTGCGCCATATCTGGTGGACAGTGCGGGATTTTGCGGAAAATCCCGTGATCCGGGGCCTCGCCTCGCTCGGCAGGGTACCCATGGCGGCCGGGTGCCCGGGCTGCTAGAATGACGCAAACAGGAGCCCTCATGAAGATCCTCGCCCGCATTGCCCTTGTCGTCCTTCTGCTCGACCAGTTCAGCAAATGGCTGGTGGTGCGCCAGATGGGCCTGCGCGAGATCGGTCAGATAGATGTCTGGCCCCCCTTTCTGACCTTTCGCATGGCCTGGAACCGCGGTGTCAATTTCGGCCTGTTTTCCAGTGGCAGCGACTGGATGCGCTGGCTGCTGATCGCGCTGGCCCTGGGCATTGTCGTCTGGGTGGTCCTCTGGGTCGCCAGGTCGGATCTCGGGCGCTCTGCGCAGATTTCCGCCGGCCTGCTGGTGGGGGGTGCGCTGGGCAATGTCATCGACCGCTTCGTCTATGGTGCGGTTGCGGACTTTCTCAACATGTCCTGCTGCGGTATCGAGAACCCCTTTGCCTTCAATACCGCCGATATTGCAGTTTTTGCCGGCGCCTTGGGGCTGGCCCTGTTTGCGGGGGGTGGCGAAGCGGGTGGCGGGGCCGGCAGAAAAGCCGGAAAAAAGGTGCCCTGAAATGCGGGCGAAAGACCCCGTGACGCGCCTGAAAAGATAGGCTAAAGGTGGGGGGAACTGGGGTGAACGGAGGCTTTCATGCAAGGCGCGCTGGGTAAAATGGCAATCTTCGCGGTCGCCGCCGCCATGCTGGGCGCCTGCTCGCAGAAGGAGCCGAGCCTGATGAATTTCCGTTCCAGCGGTACCGGGCCGGACGAGTTCCGCATCCTGCCCACCAGGCCCCTGGAGCAGCCGGAGGACTTCCGCACGCTTCCGGCCCCGACACCGGGCGGCACGAACCTGACCGACCCGGATCCGATCGCTGCCGCTGCCGAGGCGCTTGGCGGTTCGGGCGCGGCCGCCACCTCTTCGCCGATGCGCGCCTCCGAGCGTGGTGTGGTCGCTTATGCCAGTCGCTATGGCGTGGCGCAGGACATCCGCGAAACGCTCGCCGCCGAGGATCTCGAATGGCGCCGCCGTCACGACGGGCGCGTATTGGAGCGGCTGTTCAAGACTTCGGTCTATTTCCGCGCCTACCGGGCGATGTCGCTGGATTCCCACGCCGAGCTCGAGCGCCTGCGCCGTCTGGGGGTCTGGACCCCATCCGCCCCGCCGCCGCCCGGCTGAGATACGCAGGGGCCCGGGATGGGCGGTACGTCCCGCCGCTTCCTCTTCACAAGAACGGCACCCGCGCGCTTCGGGCTTGATCCACCGTCCCCCGGGGGCCAGACTGACCCGGACGGAAACCGGCGCGAACGAACCGGAGCGAAAGGGAAAAACCATGCGATTCAAACGGGCTGTACCGCTTCTGGCGGCCCTCTTCTTTGCCACTGTCCGGGCGAGCGCGTCCCTCGCCGGGGCGGTCACCGATTACCGGCTGGACAACGGCCTGCAGATCGTCGTGATCGAAGACCACCGCGCCCCGGTCGTGGTGCAGATGCTGTGGTACAAGGCCGGCGCGGCGGACGAACCGCCGGGCAAGTCCGGGATTGCCCATTTCTTCGAGCACCTGATGTTCAAGGCTACCGACGACATGGAGGCGGGCGAATTCAGCGAAGCGGTGGCGGCCAATGGCGGCTCGGACAATGCCTTCACCAGCCAGGATTACACCGCCTATTATCAGCGTATCGCCGCCGACCGGCTGGAACTGGTGATGCGGATGGAAGCCGACCGGATGCGCGACCTGCTGCTTACCTCCGAAGATATCGCGACCGAGCGCGAAGTGATCCTCGAAGAGCGCGCCCAGCGCACCGATACCGATCCGGGCGCTCTGGCCGGCGAGCAGATGATGGCCACGCTTTACATGAACCACCCCTACCGGATCCCGGTGATCGGCTGGCGTCACGAGGTCGAGAAGCTCGACCGCGAGGATGCGCTGGCCTTCTACCGCCGCTATTATGCGCCCGACAACGCGGTGCTGGTGGTGGCCGGTGACGTGGTGCCCGAAGAGGTGCTGGAGCTGGCGCGCAAATATTACGGCCCGCTCGCCCCCACCGGCGGCCTGAAGGCGCGCATCCGCCCCTCGGAGCCGCCGCACCTGGCCCCCAGGCGGCTGACCTTCACCGATCCGCGGGTCTCCCAGCCCTATATCCGGCGCCTGTATCTCGCCCCAGAGCGCAACCACGGCGCCCAGAAGGAAGCCGCCGCGCTCACCTACCTCGCAGAGATCCTCGGCGGTACCGGCGCCACTTCCGTACTGGGCCGCGCATTGCAATTCGACCGGCAGATCGCCGTCTATGCCGATGCCGGCTATTCGGCCGTTTCTCTCGATCCGGACACGTTCGGGCTGATCGTCGTGCCGGTGCCGGGTGTCAGCCTGCAGGAGGCCGAAGAAGCGCTGGATGCGACCATTGCCCGGTTTCTGCAGGAAGGGGTGGACCAGGATCAGTTTGACCGTATCAGGATGCAGATACGCGCTTCCGAGATCTACGCGCTCGACGATGTGCAGGGCATTGCCCGGCGTTACGGCGCCGCGCTGACCTCGGGACTCACCATCGAGGATGTGCAGGACTGGCCGGAGGTGCTGCAGTCCGTCACTCCGCAAGAGGTGATGGCCGCGGCGCGCCGGCTGTTTGACGCAAACCGTTCCGTCACCGGCTGGGTCATGCCCGCCGGCGAAGCCGACAGCCCGGAGGCGGCGCGATGAGACGACTGATACTCGTATTGCTGACCCTGTGGGCCCTGCCCGCGCGCGCCGAGATCGACATCCAGGAGGTCACCAGCCCCGGCGGCATTTCCGCCTGGCTGGTCGAAGAGCACTCGATCCCCTTCCTGGCGCTGGAAATCCGCTTCAAGGGCGGCGCCTCGCTTGAGGCCGAGGGCAAGCGCGGGGCGATCAACCTGATGACCGGCCTGCTGGAAGAAGGTGCGGGTGAGCTCGATGCGCGGGCCTTCGCCGAGGCCGCCGAGAGCCTTGCCGCCTATTATTCCTTTGACGTGGGAGATGACAGCCTGAACGTTTCGGCCTGGTTTCTCAGCGAGAATCGCGACCAGGCGGCCGCGCTCCTGAAGCTGGCGCTGAGCGAGCCGAGGTTTGACCCGGAGGCGATCGAGCGGGTGCGGACCCAGGTGATCAGCTACCTGCGTTCGCGCGAGACCGACCCGGACGCCATCGCGGGCAGCACCTTTGACGCGCTGGCTTTTCCCGGCCATCCCTATGGCAGCTATTACGGTGGCAGTATCGAGAGCGTCAGCGCCCTCGGCCGTGACGACATCCTGGACGCCTACCGGCGCACCATTGCCCGTGACCGGCTGTATGTCGCCGCCGTGGGCGATATCACTGCCGAAGAGCTCGGCGTGCTCCTCGACGACCTCCTGGGCGATCTGCCCGAAGCCGGCGCGCCGATGCCGGAGCGTGCTGCCTATGCTCTGGGAGCCGGCGTCACGGTGGTGGATTTCGACACGCCGCAATCGGTGGTGCAGTTCGGTCATGCGGGCATCCGCCGCGACGATCCCGACTTCATCACCGCCTATGCGCTCAATACGATCCTGGGTGGCGGCAATTTCGGCTCGCGCCTTATGGACGAGCTACGCGAAAGGCGCGGGCTGACCTATGGCGTACGCAGCTACCTGGTATCGACGCTTTACGGAGAGGAGATTCTCGGCGTGTTTTCCAGCTCCAACGAAAAGGCAGCCGAGGCGATCGGTCTGATCCGCGCCGAATGGGAGAGGATCGCCCGCGAGGGTGTGACCCGGGAAGAGCTGGACGATGCCAAGACCTATCTCACCGGCGCCTATCCGCTTCGTTTTGACGGCAACGATTCCATTGCCCGGATACTGGCAGGGATGCAGATGATCGGCCTGCCGGCGAGCTATGTCCGTGAGCGCAACGATCTGATCCGCGCAATCACGCTGGAAGATGCCAACCGGGTCGCGGCGCGCATATACAGGCCCGAAGCCCTGCATTTCGTGGTGGTCGGGCGCCCCGAAGGAGTGGAGAGCAGCGAGTAGGCGTGCCGCTTTTCTCATGTGCGAATCGGGTGCGGACATGCTAGACCTAGTGGTATGTCCGCAGCCAGCCCCAAGATAGCCCCGAAGCGTCCGGTCATCCGCCAGCTTGACGAAGCGGCGATCAACCGCATCGCCGCCGGCGAGGTGGTCGAGCGCCCGGCCTCGGCGGTCAAGGAGCTGGTGGAAAACGCGCTCGATGCCGGCGCCCGGCGTATCGACGTGGCCTATGCCGATGGCGGCAAGACCCTGATCCGCGTCACCGATGACGGCTGCGGCATGGCGCCCGGCGACCTGCCGCTGGCGCTCAGTCGCCACGCCACCAGCAAGATCGACGGCTCCGACCTGCTCGACATCCACACGTTCGGCTTTCGCGGCGAGGCCCTGCCTTCGCTGGGCGCGGTGGGCAGCCTCACCATCA
>JALWJU010000232.1 GCA_026997055.1 Paracoccaceae bacterium
AGGCCGCTATCGAAAATCCCGACCGCCATGGCCGCTTAATGCCCCCGCCCTGCCGGATAGGCAAGCACCATTCCCCTTCTTCTGCTCACAAACCTCCCAAGGGGGGCTCGGGGACAGCGCCCCCCCGTAACAACTGCGGGCGCGCGGGGGCGGCCTTCTCCGCCCTGCCGCGCCGCATGGGCGCCGCGAAATCTATTCCGCCGCCTCGGCCGGCGCCTGTGCCGCCTTGCGCAGGGTCTCGAGCAGGCGCTCGCGCTTCTTCGCCGCCTTTTCGGCCGCCGCCATCTTTACCGGGCCGAAGCCGCGTATTTCCAGCGGCAGGCGGGCCAGCGCCAGGGCGGGCTTGCGGGTCTCGGGGCCAAACAGGCGCAGCACCTCTTCCATGTCCGCCTCGTACTGGCCGATCAGGGCGCGCTCCATGCGCCGCTCGGCGCTGTAGCCGAACGGGTCGAGCGCCGTGCCGCGCAGGCGCCTGAAGCGGGCAAGGCCCATGATCAGGCGCGCCGCACCCTCGGAGAAGCGGCGCTTTTTCGCCCGCCCGTCGGGGCCGGGGCGCGAAAGCAGCGGCGGGGCGAGGTGGAAGGTCAGCCTGAGATCGCCGTCGAAGGTCTCCTCGGCCAGTTCGCGCGACTTTTTCATCAGCCGGGCGACCTCGTATTCGTCCTTGTAAGACAAGAGCTTGTGATAGGCGAGCGCCACCGCCTCGCGCAGTTCCTCGTCCTCGATGCGCTCGACCAGGGCGCGGTATTTGCGCGCCAGCGCCTCGCCCTGATATTCCACCAGATGGGCCGCTCTGAGGGCGATCTTCTCGTCCAGAGATTTCGGCATTTCCACCACCTCGGCCTCCAGGTAGCGCGCCGCCTCCTCCGGGTGCAGCAGCGCCCAGCGGCCCAGCTCGAAGGCGCGCTGGTTCTGCGCCACCGCCTGGCCGTTGAGCGCAATCGCGCCCATGAGAGACTCGTGGCTGATCGGCACCAGCCCCGCCTGCCAGGCCGCGCCCAGCACCATCATGTTGGAAAAGATGCTGTCGCCGAGCAGGATGCGGGCAAGCTCGGTGGCATCGAACATCGCCAGCCTGTCGCGCAGCCGCGCCTCGAGCGAGAGCCGCAGCCGCTCGCCGGGGAGCGAAAAATCGGGCTGGCGGGTGAATTCGCCGGTGATGGTCTCGTGGCTGTCCACCACCGCGCCGGTCTTGCCGGTGGTGGTCAGGCCCAGGGTCGCATGGGCGGCCGAGACCACCAGTTCGCAGCCGATGATCGCATCCGCCTCGCCGGTGGCGACCCGGATCGCGTCGATATCCTCGGGCCGCTTGGCGAGCTTCAGATGCACGGTCACGGCACCCCCCTTCTGGGCGAGGCCGGCCATTTCCATCATGCCCGCGCCGAGCCCGTCCATATAGGCGGCCTGGGCCATGATCGCGCCGATGGTCACCACCCCGGTGCCGCCGACCCCGGTGATCACGGTATTGAAGGTGCCCTCGATCGCCGGCAGGTCCGGCGCGGGCAGGTCCGGCAGGTCCAGTTCTGCCGTCGCCGCCTTTTTCAGCCTGGCGCCGGAGACGGTCACGAAAGAGGGGCAGAAGCCCTCGAGGCAGGTGAAATCCTTGTTGCAGGCCGACTGGTCGATCGCCCGCTTGCGGCCCAGCTCGGTATCGAGCGGCACGATCGACACGCAGTTCGACTGCGCCCCGCAATCGCCGCAGCCCTCGCAGATATCCGGGTTGATCAGCACCCGCTGGTCGGGGTCGGGAAACAGGCCGCGCTTGCGCCGGCGGCGCTTTTCGGCGGCGCAGGTCTGGATGTAGAGGATCACCGAGACCCCCTCCACCTCGCGCAGCTTCTTCTGCACCGCCTCCATCTCGGCGCGCGGGTGGCGGGAGATGCCGGGCGGGAAGGCGGCGAAGTCGATCTCCTCCTTTTCGTCATGGACCACGGCCAGGTGCTTCACCCCCGCGGCCAGCACTTCGCGGGCGATCTGCTCGGGGGGCAGGCCGCCTTCATGGGCCTGGCCGCCGGTCATCGCCACCGCGTCGTTATAGAGGATCTTGAAGGTCATGGTGGTGCCGGCGGCCACCGCCGCGCGGATCGCCATCAGGCCCGAATGGTTATAGGTGCCGTCGCCCATGTTCTGAAACACATGGCCGGTTTTCGAGAACGGCGCCTCGCCGATCCAGTTGGCGCCCTCGCCGCCCATATGGGTGAAGCCGATCGTGCTGCGGTCCATCCACTGGACCATGAAATGGCAGCCGATCCCGGCATAAGCCCTTGATCCTTCGGGAACTTTCGTCGAAGTATTATGCGGGCAGCCGGAGCAGAAATAAGGCAGGCGGGCGGCGATGTCGGGGGCGTTGTCGGCCTGTTTCGCCGCTTCGATCGCCTGAAGCCCCGCCTGCACGCCCTCGGTGGCGCGCCCCTCCTCGATCAGGATCGCGCCGATCTTTTCGGCGATCATGATCGGATCGAGCGCATAGCGGGTGGGGAAAAGCTCGCGGCCCCGGTCGTCATACCAGCCATAGATGCGCCGGCCCTGGCGGTTGTCGAAGATCGCCTCCTTGGCCTGCACCTCTATGAGCTTGCGCTTTTCCTCCACCACCACGATCAGGTCGAGCCCCTCGGCCCAGTCGCGAAAGCCCTGCATGTCCAAGGGCCATGTCTGGCCGATCTTGTAGGTGGTGATCCCGAGGCGCTCGGCCTCGTCGGCATTGAGATTGAGCAGCTTGAGCGCATGCACCAGGTCGAGCCAGTTCTTGCCCGCAGCGACAAGGCCGATCTTCGCGCCGGCCTTGCCCCAGATGCGCTTGTCGATCCGGTTGGCATGGGCAAAGGCCTCGGCGGCGCCGCGCTTGTAGTCGATCATCCGCGCTTCCTGGGCGATGCGGTCGTCGATCAGGCGGATATTGAGCCCGCCGGGGGGCAGGTCGATCTCGGGGGCGGTGAAGGCAAGGCGGTGCGGATCGCCATTGACCACCGAAGTCACCTCGATCGTGTCCTTCATCACCTTGAGCCCGGCCCAGACACCGGCAAAACGGCTCAGGGCAAAGCCATAGAGGCCATAGTCGAGGATCTCCTGCACGCCCGCGGGGCTCAGCACCGGGATATAGGCATCGACCAGCGCCCAGTCGGACTGGTGCAGCACGGTGGAGCTTTCGCCGGTATGGTCGTCGCCCATCGCCATCAGCACGCCGCCATGCTTCGAGGTGCCGGCCATGTTGGCATGGCGCAGAACGTCGCCGGAGCGGTCCACCCCCGGCCCCTTGCCATACCAGAGGCCGAACACGCCGTCATGCCTGCCCTCGCCGCGCAGCTCCGCCTGCTGGGCGCCCCAGAGCGCGGTGGCGGCAAGGTCCTCGTTGAGCCCCGGCTGAAACAGCACGCCGGCCGCTTCCAGCTCGCGCCTGGCCCGGCTCATCCACAGATCGACCGCGCCCACGGGGCTGCCGCGATAGCCGGTGACCAGGCCCGCGGTATCGAGCCCCGCCGCCACGTCGCGCGCCTTCTGCATCAGCATCAGCCGCACCAGCGCCTGGGTGCCGTTCAGCAGCACATCGGTCTTTTCCAGATCGAACCGATCGCCCAGCGTTACCTTGTCCTTGGCCATGCGCGCCCTCCCGCCGGTTTCGCCTCCGCCTCATAATAGGTCAAACCCCCTGACCTGACCAAATCATTTCTTTGCGACGCCGCGTCGTTTTCCCCCTCGCGCCCCCCCGCGAAAATGTGCCAAGATGCCGGCCAGAAACGGACGGATTGTTACATTATGGACTGGGACAAGCTCAGAATCTTTCATGCCGTCGCCGATGCCGGCTCGCTCACCCATGCGGGCGAGGTGCTACACCTGTCGCAATCCGCCGTCTCGCGCCAGATCAAGGCGCTTGAAGAGAGCCTGAACGCCACCCTGTTCCACCGCCACGCGCGGGGGCTGATTCTCACCGAGCAGGGCGAGCTTCTGTTCGACGCCACCAGCGCCATGAGCCAGCGGCTCGAAGCGGCCGTGGCCCGCATCCGCGACAGCAAGGACGAGGTATTCGGCGAGCTGCGCGTGACCACCACCACCGCCTTCGGCTCGCTCTGGCTGGCGCCGCGCCTGCACAAGCTCTACGCCGCCTATCCGGGGCTGAAGATCGACCTGATGCTGGACGAGCGCGTGCTCGATCTGCCCATGCGCGAGGCCGACGTGGCGATCCGCATGAAGGAGCCGAGCCAGGCCGACCTGATCCGCAAGCGCCTGATGAGCGTGCGGATGCGCCTCTATGCCACACCCGAATATCTCGACGAATTCGGCATCCCCCGATCCCCCCGGGATCTCGGCGAACACCGGCTGATCTGCCAGAACGTGCGCTCCGCCCAGGTTTTCGCCGGGTCGCGCTTCACCCACTACCTGCTTACGCTGAACATCGGCTCGCTGCTGACGGTAAACAATTACTTCGGCGTGCTGCAGGCCATGCTCAACGGGCTGGGCATCGGCGTGCTGCCCGATTATGTGATCCGCGACTTTCCGCAGATCGTACGGGTCCTGCCGGAACTGGAAAGCCAGGAAGTGCCGGTCTTTCTTGCCTTTCCCGAGGAATTGCGCCACTCCAAGCGCATCGCCGCCTTCCGCGACTTCGTGACCAGCGAGATCGCCGCCGACCGGCGCGAAGACCGCCAGGGATGAGCCGCGGTGCCGAATTTTCTGCGAAAATTCGCTCCGCCCCAGGCCGGGACGGGGAGCGAACTCGCCGCGCGCAATCGTTGCCGGCGCAACGTTCCCATGCGCCCAGCACATAGCGGCTTTGCAATATGCGCGCTTGAAGAGGGGCGCCGCAGCCCCTAAATCTGTTCCGAAGCCGATGGCAACGCGTTGTGCCGCGTCGGTTTTACCTCCCTGTTGGACTTGGCCGGGCCGCGCGCCCGGCCTTTTTTCTTTGGCAGGAAGCAATATTCATGTATTGTGATATGTATTGCTCACCAGCCGGGAGATGACCATGACCGCCATCACCAGAATTCTCGCCCTCGTCGGGGCTCTCGCCATCGCCCTTGCCGCCTGGATCGGACCGGACCTGTGGCGCTACAAGCAGGCCTTCGACA
>JALWJU010000233.1 GCA_026997055.1 Paracoccaceae bacterium
GGCTCTTGAACAGCAGCCGCTCGGTGACCGGAACCGCCTTGCCCTCCTCCGCCCAGCCGGTGACCTGCACCAGCAGCGCCTGACCGGGTCTCAGCCCCTTGGCCCGGCGAAGATAGGCCGTGCCCCGAGGCAGGCGCAGCATCATGCCGCCCTGCCCTTTCATCGGCCGGTCGCAAATGGCGCGAAAGATGGCGCCGGGGCGCGGAGTGCTGTCATCAGCCGGGTCCAGCAGAAGATCGGTGAGCACGCCGTCTTCGACCATCGCCGCGGCCTTGCGCCCGGCCAGCATGTCAAGCGCGATCAGCCGGCCCTTCATGCACGGGCTCCGAAGACCGGATAGCCGGCCGCTGCGAGCAGCTGTGCGGTTTCGGCCAGCGGCAGGCCCATCACCGCCGAGTAGCTGCCCTGGATCCACGGGATGAAGGCGCCTGCCGGGCCCTGGATCGCGTAACCCCCGGCCTTGCCCTGCCAGTCGCCGCTGGCGATATAGGCGCGGATTTCCACCTCCGAGAGGCGCTTCATCCGGACCGTGGTCAGCACGTCGCGCGCCCAGGCGCGCTCGGCGCTGCGCACCACCAGGGCGGTGATCACCCGATGACGCCGCCCCGAGAGCCGGCGCAGGAAGGCCTCGGCCTCCGCCGCATCGGCGGGCTTTCCGAGGATGCGCCGGCCCAGCGCCACGGTGGTATCGGCGCACAGCGCCACCTCGCCGGGCGCTACCTGCATCGCGGCGGCCTTGAGCGCGGCGATGCGGCGGCAATAGGCACGCGGAAGCTCGCCCCTGAGCGGTGTTTCGTCCACCTCCGGCGGACGCACCGCATCCACCGCCAGCCCCAATTGCCCCAGCAGTTCCGCCCGCCGGGGCGAGGCCGAGCCAAGGATCAGGCGCGGCTTACTTGAAGCGGTAATTGATCCGCCCCTTGGTGAGGTCATAGGGGGTCATCGCCACCTGCACCTTGTCGCCTGCCAGCACGCGAATGCGGTTCTTGCGCATCTTGCCTGCCATATGCGCGATGATCTCATGGCCGTTCTCCAGCTCGACCCGAAATGTCGCATTCGGCAGGAGTTCCTTCACGACACCGGGAAATTCGAGCTCTTCTTCCTTGGCCATGATGTCTCCTTCAACTCGTTGCACGCCCGGCCCGCCCGGGCATCGGTTAAATGCGCTGTTTTGCCGGGCTTTTCAAGGGGTGTTGGCCGATCGCGGCCCGCACCCGGCTCCGAAATGCCGCCTCCCTTTCATCTTTCCTGCAAATACTCCCGCCGGAGGCACGATTTTTCTCTCGAAAAATCGCCCCCGCCGCACCGGCGCCGATCACGCCCGGCCCAAGGCGCTCACGACCCGCCCTTCCCTTCCCGTTCCCGGGGCGGTCCGAAGCGGGCGATCATGCGGTCGCGGATCTGGTCGCGGGTCTGGCGGTAGGCGTCAAGCCTCTCCTCGCGCCGCCGCCCCAGCCCGGTCGGGTCCAGCACCGGCCAGTATTCGACCTCGACCGCAGCGTGTCGGGTCAGTTCCTGAGCCATGCGCAGGCTGGCGGGCGAAAGCGCCACGATCAGGTCGAAGCCGGTCAGGTCGTCGCCCCATTCCTGCATTTCCTCGAAGGAGCGGGTGCGGTGGCGCGCAAGCTCCAGCCCCAGCTCCGCGCAGACCGCCACCGAAAAGCCGTCCACCTCCATCGAGCCGCGCACGCCGGCGGACTGCACATAGCAGCGCTGACCGTAAAAGGCCTTCATCATCGCTTCGGCCATGGGCGAACGCACCGCATTGTGATCACAGCAGAACAGCACCGATTGCGGCAGGCTCCCCATGCTCAGCCCCAGTGCAGTACGCAGATCAGGGTAAACAGACGCCGCGCGGTGTCCTTGTCCAGCTCGGCCTTGCCCGCAAGGCGCTCGCGCAGAAGCTCCGCGCCCTCGTTGTGGATCCCGCGCCGGCCCATGTCGATCGCCTCGATCTGGGCCGGCGGCAGCTTCTTGACCGCCTCGAAATAGCTCTCGCAGATCGAAAAGTAGTCCTTCACCACCTGCCGGAACGGCCCCAGCGAGAGGTGGAATTCCGCCGCCTTCTCGCCGCTCTCGGTCGATATGTCGAAGACCAGCCGGCGGTCGCGGATCGCCAGCCGCAGGCGGTAGGGACCGGCCGGCGGCTGCGTGTCGCCGCGCGCGGGCAGGGCGAAGCGATTCTCCTCCAGCAGGTCGAACATCGCCACCCGCCGCTCCTGCTCGATCGCCGGCGTCGGCGCGGCCAGCCCGGTCTCGTCGATCTCGATATGGCTGATGCGGTCAGTCGTCATCCCCGCTCCCATCCCCGCTCCCATCCGCGCCCCCGCTGAGCCGCGCAAGGCGCGCGCTCACGCTGAGCCCGTGCGCCTCCAGGCTCTCGGAGCGCGCCAGCACCTCCGCCGCCGGGCCGATCGCCGCCAGCGCCTCGGGGCTCATCCGCGCAAGCGTCGTGCGCTTGAGGAAGTCCATCACGCTCAGCCCCGACGAAAAGCGCGCCGAACGCGCCGTGGGCAGCACATGGTTCGGCCCGCCCACATAATCGCCGATCGCCTCGGGCGTCCACTTGCCCAGAAAGATCGCCCCGGCCTCGGTGCATTTGGCCGCCAGCGCATCCGCATCGGCCACGCACAGCTCCAGATGCTCGGGGGCGATGCGGTTCGACAGCGCCGCCGCCTCCTCCAGGTCGCGCACCACGATCACCGCGCCGAAGTCGCGCCAGCTCGCCCCGGCCACGGCCCGGCGCGCAAGCGTGGCAAGGCGCGCCTCCACCGCGCGCCCCACCGCCTCGGCCAGATCCGCATCGTCGGTGATCAGGATCGCCTGGGCGCTCTCGTCATGCTCGGCCTGGCTCATCAGGTCGAGCGCCAGCCAGTCCGGGTCGTTATCCGCATCGGCAATCACCAGGATCTCGCTCGGCCCCGCGATCATGTCGATCCCCACCCGGCCAAAGACCCGCCGCTTGGCCGCGGCGACAAAGGCATTGCCGGGCCCGGTGATCTTGTCCACCGGGGCGATGCTCTCGGTGCCCCAGGCGAGCGCGGCAATCGCCTGGGCGCCGCCGACCCGGTAAATCTCCTCCACCCCGGCAAGGCGCGCGGCCAGCAGCACCGCCGGGTTCACCGCGCCGTCGGGGGTGGGCACGCAGATCGCCAGCCGCCGTACGCCGGCGACCTGCGCGGGGATCGCGTTCATCAGCACGCTCGAAGGGTAGGAGGCAATGCCCCCGGGCACATAGAGCCCGGCCGCGCCGACCGGGCTCCAGCGCCAGCCAAGCTCGGCGCCGGTCTCATCCACCCAGCGCTCCTCGGGCGCGGGCATCTGGCGGGCGTGATAGGCGCGGATGCGCTCCGCCGCCAGCTCCAGCGCCGCGCGCTCGGCCGCGGGCACCTCGGCGGCAGCGGCGTCGATCTCGGCCTGCGAAAAGGCCAGCCCCCCCGCCGCCAGCCGCACCCGGTCGAACTTCTCGGTCAGCTCGATCAGCGCCGCATCGCCGCGCGCACGCACATCGGCGATGATGTCGGCCACCACCGCATCCACATCCGGGCTGTCCTCGCGCTTCATCCCCAGAAGCGCGGCAAAGCGGGTCTCGAAATCGGCATCGGCGGTATTCAGAAATTGCGGCATGTCATCACTCCTCGCCCCCACATAACCGCCCCGCCCCGCCCCCTCAAGGCGCCCTTTCATCTTTCGGCAAATACTCCGTGGGGTGCCAGGGCGCGCCACCGGCTCGGGCGATCATGGCGACGGGCAGCGCCCCCACATGCTCACAGCGTGCTCACAGCGGATGTTCGGGCACCTTGCCGGAAGGGGCGCGGTAGGGCCGGGTCACGTCCTTCAGGAGCAGGTTGATGCTCTCGACCTCGAGCCGCACCGCCCCGTCGCCGGCCAGCGTCAGCACCAGCGCGCCGGTGCCGTCCGCGCCCGGCTCGAAGGCAAGCGCCAGCAGCGAGAGCACCGTATCCCCGTCCCCCGGCGCCACCCCCTGGCTCTGCACCTTCAGCACGTCCTCGATGACCAGGAGGCTCTGCACCCGCTCGGGCGGACGCGCCCCGGAGCGGGCCAGCGGGTCTTCCCAGCGGAAGCGGTTCAGCAGCAGCGCGAAGCGGCGCTCGCGGGCGAGCCAGCGCATTTCGCTGGCCGGGAATACCGCGTCCTGCACCAGCGCCGAAATCAC
The DNA here is from genome assembly GCA_026997055.1 of Paracoccaceae bacterium. Classification (GTDB taxonomy): domain Bacteria; phylum Pseudomonadota; class Alphaproteobacteria; order Rhodobacterales; family Rhodobacteraceae; genus JAAEUB01. The sequence continues at coordinate 4,178 of JALWJU010000233.1, forward strand.
CGCGAGATCGTCCACATCCGCCGCCAGCAGGCGCAGCGGGGCCTCGTCACCATCCTCGAATCGCGCGTCCTCTGCCATCAGCCGCTCACCCTTTCGATCTGCGCCCCCACCGCGGCGAGCTTCTGCTCCAGATGCTCATAGCCCCGGTCCAGGTGATAGACCCGGCTGACCACCGTCTCGCCCTCTGCCGCCAGCCCGGCGAGGATCAGGCTCACCGAAGCGCGCAGGTCCGTCGCCATGACCGGCGCGCCGCGCAGGCGCTCGACCCCGCGCACCGTGGCAGTGCCGCCCTGCACCTCGATATCGGCGCCCATGCGCATGAGTTCCGGCGCGTGCATGAAGCGGTTTTCGAAGATCCGCTCCTCGAGCACGCTGGTCCCCTCGGCGGTGCAGAGCATCGCCATCATCTGCGCCTGCAGATCGGTGGGAAAGCCGGGATAGGGCGCGGTGGTCACATCGACCGCGCTGAGGCGACCGCCTGCGCGCCGGACCCTGACCCCGCGCTCCGTCTCCTCCACCGAGACCCCGGCGGCGGCGAGCTTCTCGGCGAATGCCGTCACCAGATCGAGCCGCCCGCCGATACACTCCACCTCGCCCCCGGCAATGGCCGGCGCCAGCATGTAGGTGCCAAGCTCGATCCGGTCGATCACCACCGGATGGGTGGCGCCGTGCAGGCGATCCACCCCCTCGATGGTGATTTCGCTGGTCCCGTCGCCCTCGATATGGGCGCCCATCGCCCTGAGGCAGGTGCAGAGGTCCACGATCTCGGGCTCGCGGGCCGCGTTCTTCAGCACCGTGGTGCCGCGGGCGAGGGTTGCGGCCATGACGATGTTTTCCGTCGCCCCCACCGAGGCAAAACCCATCTCGTAAACCGCGCCCCTGAGCC
>JALWJU010000234.1 GCA_026997055.1 Paracoccaceae bacterium
TTGACCCATTTCGGCGCTTCGTGAGCGCGCGCGAGCACGTCGTTTTCCGGTGCCATGTAGATCGCGCCCGGGGGCGGCGCCACGGCGGCATGTGCCGCGCCGGCCGGCTCCCCGGCGGCATGTGCCCCCTCCTCGCCGTCCGCGGCTGTCCCGCCATGGGCCGCCTCGCCGCCGGCCTCCCCGGCCTCCCCGGCCTCGGCATGGGCGGGCAGGTTGAAAAAGGCGATGAGCTTCTCATGGTCGCCGAAGAAGCTCTTGTACCAGACCATGCCGGAAAACATCGCGCCAAGCGCCAGCGCGCCCAGCGGCAGGAGCATGACCATCGGGCTTTCATGGGCATGCTCGTGGGTGTGCCTGTCGCCGCGCGGCGTCCCCCAGAAGGTCAGGAACATCAGCCGCCAGCTGTAGAAGGCGGTGAAGGCCGCGGCGATCACCAGCACCCAGAAGGCAAAGCCGCCATCGCTCCCCGCCCAGGCGCTCTCGATGATCGCGTCCTTCGACTGGAAGCCGGCAAAGCCGATCGCGGTCAGCGGGATGCCGACGCCGGTAATCGCCAGCGTGCCGATCAGCATCGCCCAGAAGGTCAGGGGCATCTTCTTGCGCAGCCCCCCGTAATTTCGCATGTCCTGCTCGTGGTGCATCCCGTGAATCACCGAACCCGCGCCCAGAAACAGCATCGCCTTGAAGAAGGCATGGGTCAGCAGGTGAAACATCGCCACCGAATAGGCGCCCACCCCGGCAGCCACGAACATGTAGCCCAGCTGGCTCATGGTCGAATAGGCGATGACGCGCTTGATGTCGTTCTGCACGAGGCCGATCGTGGCGGCGACAAAGGCGGTGAGGCTGCCGATCACGACGATGAAGGTCTTGGTGTCCGGCGCCACTTCCATCAGCGGCGACAGGCGCGAGACCATGAACACCCCGGCCGTCACCATGGTCGCGGCATGGATCAGGGCCGAAACCGGAGTCGGACCCTCCATCGCGTCCGGCAACCATGTGTGCAGGAAAAGCTGCGCCGACTTGCCCATGGCGCCGATGAACAGGAGGAAGGCGAGCAGGTTGGCCGCGTTCCAGTCGCGCCAGAGGAAATGCAGGTTTTCCTGCGCGAGCGAGGGCGCGGCGGCGAAGATGTCGTCGAAGCGGATCGAGTCGGTCATGTAGTAGAGCCCGAAGATCCCCAGCGCGAAGCCGAAATCGCCCACCCGGTTGACCACGAAGGCCTTGATCGCCGCCGCATTGGCGCTCGGCTTCTTGTAGTAAAATCCGATCAGCAGGTAGGAGGCCACGCCCACCCCCTCCCAGCCGAAGAACATCTGCAGCAGGTTGTCGGCGGTGACCAGGGTAAGCATGGCGAAGGTGAAGAAGCTCAGATAGGCAAAGAAACGCGGCCGGTAGCTCTCGCCCCTGAATTGCGGATCGTCGGCCATGTAGCCGATCGAGTAGAGATGGACGAGGCTCGAAACCGTGGTCACCACCACCAGCATGATCGCGGTCAGCCGGTCGAGCCGGATCGACCAGTCAGCCGCCAGCGTGCCGCTCTCGATCCAGCGCAGGACCTGGATGTGCTGCGTCTCCCCGGGCAGGGTGAAGAAGACCGCCCAGCTGAGCAGCGCCGCCAGGAACAGAAGCCCCGTGGTCAGGTATTGCGCGCCCTTGTCGCCGATGGCCCGGTGCCCGAAGCCCGCGATCAGCGCGCCGATGAGCGGGGCGAAGAGGATGATGGTGACCATTGATCTAGCCTTTCATCACGTTGACGTCTTCAACGTCGATAGAGCCACGGTTGCGGAAGAAGCTGACCAGGATCGCAAGCCCGATCGAGGCTTCGGCCGCCGCCACGGTCAGCACGAAAAGGGTAAAGACCTGCCCCACCGAATCGCCGAGGAAACGGGAAAAGGCGATCAGGTTGATATTGACGCTGAGCAGCATCAGTTCGACCGACATCAACAGGACGATCACGTTCTTGCGGTTCAGGAACAGACCGAAAATGCCGATCACGAACAGGCCCGCCGCCAGGCTCAGATAATGCTCAAGTCCTACCATCTTTCCCTCGCTCCCGATTTTTCTGCGAAAAATCGCTGCTGCCTCGTCTCTCTCATAGCCCCTGCCCCGGTTTCACGTCCTTCAGTTCGATCGAACTGGCCGGGTCGCGGTGCATCTGCGCGACCACGTTCTGGCGCTTGATGTTCGGGCGGTGATGGAGCGTCAGCACGATGGCGCCGATCATCGCCACCAGCAGGATCAGCCCGGCAAGCTGAAACAGCAGGATGTAATCGTCATAGATCAGCATCCCCAGCGCGGCGGTGTTTTCCACCTGATCCAGCGGGGGCGTCACGGCGGCGCGCGCGGCCTCGGCCCCGTCGGCGAACTGCCAGACGCCGTAGATCATCCCCAGTTCCATCAGCAGGATCACCCCGATCAGGATCCCGATCGGCAGGTATTCGGCCATGCCGGCCCTGAGGGCTGCGAAATCCACGTCCAGCATCATCACCACGAACAGGAACAGCACCGCCACCGCGCCCACATAGACGATCATCAAGAGCATGGCGATGAACTCGGCCCCCAGCAGCACGAACAGCCCGGTCGCGCCGATGAAGGCGGTGATCAGCCACAGCACCGAATGCACCGGATGCTTCGACACCACGGTAAACAGCCCGCCCACCAGCACGATCAGGGCGAAGGCGTAGAAGGCGAAATCGGCGACGCTCATGGGCGGGCCTCCTTTGCGGGATTTGCGGTATGTGTCTGGTTGCAGATCATCGGTAGGGCGCGTCCAGTTCCAGATTGCGGGCGATTTCGGCCTCCCAGCGCTCGCCGTTCTCCAGGAGCTTCTGCTTGTCGTAGAAAAGCTCCTCGCGGGTCTCGGTGGCGAATTCGAAATTCGGCCCCTCGACGATGGCATCGACCGGGCAGGCCTCCTGGCAGAAGCCGCAATAGATGCACTTGGTCATGTCGATATCGTAGCGCGTGGTGCGGCGCGAGCCGTCGTCGCGCGGCTCGGCGTCGATCACGATCGCCTGGGCCGGGCAGATCGCCTCGCACAGCTTGCAGGCGATGCAGCGCTCTTCGCCATTGGGGTAGCGCCTGAGCGCGTGCTCGCCGCGAAAGCGCGGGCTGAGCGGCCCCTTTTCGAACGGGTAGTTGATGGTAGCCTTGGGGGCGAAGAAGTACTTGAGCCCCAGCTTGAAGCCGACCAGGAAATCCCAGAGCAGGAAGTATTTGGTCGCGCGGACGAAATCGAATGCCATCGGTTCAGCCTCCTGTTGCCCAGCGGGCATAGGTGCCCCAGAACGCGCCGTATTGCGCGGCGAATGCGACGAACACCACCCAGGCCAGGCTCATGGGCAGGAACACCTTCCAGCCGATGCGCATCAGCTGATCGTAGCGGTAGCGCGGGGTGATCGCCTTGATCATCGAGAAGATGAAGAAGAAGAACACGATCTTCATCAGCAGCCAGCCGATCCCGTCGGGAAGCCCCGGCACCGGGCTCAGCCAGCCGCCGAAGAACAGGATCGAGATCAGCGTGCACATCAGCACGATCGCCACATATTCGCCGATCATGTAGAGCAGGAACGGGGTCGAGGAATATTCGACCTGGTAGCCCGCCACCAGTTCGCTTTCCGCCTCCGGCAGGTCGAAGGGCGGGCGGTTGGTTTCCGCGAGCGCCGAGATCAGGAACAGGAACACCATCGGGAAATGCGGCAGCCAGTACCAGTTGAGCAGGCCGCCGGGGCCGTCCTGGGCGCGCACGATGTCGCCGAAATTCATGCTCCCGGTGGAGAGGATGATGCCGATGATGATCAGGCCGATGGAGACTTCGTAGGAGATCATCTGCGCCGCAGACCTGAGCGAGCCCAGGAACGGATACTTGGAGTTCGACGCCCAGCCGCCCATGATGATGCCATAGACCTCGAAGCTGGAAACGGCAAAGACGAACAGGATCGCCACATTGATATCGGCCAGCACCCAGCCGTCGTTGAACGGGATCACCGCCCAGGCGGTGACCGCCATCACCAGCGAGATCATCGGCGCCAGCAGGAAGACGACCCGATCCGCCCCGTCGGGGATGACGATCTCCTTGACCACATACTTGATGAAGTCGGCGAAGCTCTGCAGCAGGCCGAAGGCCCCGACCACGTTGGGCCCCTTGCGCATCTGCACCGCCGCCCAGATCTTGCGGTCGCCCCAGAGCAGGAAGGCCAGCGCCACCAAGAGCGGCACCAGGATCAGCAGCCCCTGGCCCAGGATCAGGAGCGCGATGCCCAGATTTGTCGTTGTGAAGAACTCGATCATCTGTCCATGTCCTCAGACCGTGGGTATCCCGTTTTCGATGCAGTTCTGCACCGTGATTTCGGCGTCGATATTGCGCAGCCCCTCGGGGATCGAGGCGGATATGACATAGCCCGCATCGCCGTACCAGACGCCATTTCGCTTTTCGACTTCCGTGCGTATATGGCGGGCGAAGCCATAGCCGCGAATGAGCGCGTATTGCGCCGCCACGCATTCGCCATAGGCGGCCACGTCCTCGCGGTCGCGCGCCCCCTTCATGGCGACGAGGAACGACACCATGTCATCCTCCAGAAGCCGCGTCTGCGTGCCCAGATATTCGGGCGCAAAGGGCTGCTGCGCCTCGCCCCCCGCCACCGGCGCATCGCAGGCCGCCAGCGCCGCGAGGCCCAGGGCCGGGCCGAAGGTTATGCGCGAAATCCGCCTCACTCGGCCGCCACCTTCTGGCCGCGCGCCTTTTCGAGTGCCGCCAGTTCGGCCATTACGGCGGAGGCGCGCGCGATCGGGTTGGTCAGGTAGAAGTCATTGATTGCATTGCGGAAAGTCGCCTTGGCCGCGGGTTTCTTGCGGCTCTTGAGCGGCTGCCACTGATTGGCCGGCACCGCGTCCACCTCGCCCAGATGCGGCACCGCCGCGACCATCGCCGCGCGCAGGGCGGCCTGGCTGTCCCAGGGCTGGGGCGCAGCCAGCGCGCCGGAAAGCGCGCGCAGGATGGCCCAGTTTTCCTTGGCCTCGCCGGGCGCAAAGGCGGCGCGGCGGGCAAGCTGCGGCCG
>JALWJU010000235.1 GCA_026997055.1 Paracoccaceae bacterium
ATGGAGCGCGCGCTTGAGGAAAATGCGGTGATCATTGCCCAGATGACACCGTTTTTCGACGAAGAGGGGTGAGGCGGAGCGGGGTGAGGCGAAGCTGGCGGAAGAAGGGCGCCGCGGACGGCGTGCCCGGTCTTTCCCCTCCGCTTTCAGGCGCTCATGGAATGGGCCAGAGAGCGCGCTTCCACCCCGCTCAGGACCGGCAGGGCGAAGCGCCGGTGGCGCGGAAGTGCGTCTGCGGGGAGCCCGGCCAGCGCGGTGGTGGCCATGAGCTCCCGGTTGCGCCCCATGGCGCCGACAAACAGACTCTCGGCCCACATCCCGGCGTATTTCAGGCATTCGTGTTCGTCCAGCAGGATATTGTGATACCAGATCGTCGGCTCCCGCGGGCGTTCGGGGCGCACGGAGATGTCATCGGCCAGATGCGCGGCGGTGGCCAGCGCCGAGCTTCGGCCCAGGTGGTATTCGGCATCGGCGCCGGCGACCATCACCCGGTGATCGGGAGCGCAGAGGATGTCGCGGCTAAGCCCGTGATAGGGCGCGCGCAGGCGCAGCGGCGCGAAGCGGCCCAGCGCCGGCACCTCGCGCCGGGCGATCCAGCGCACCGGGCGCGCCTCGCCGCGCCAGGTCAGCACTTCGTCGCCCGGCCGCAGGCGCTCGATGAGCCGTGGCCCGGAGGGGGTTTCGACCGGGGTGCCGGTGGCCAGGCCCAGGGGCAGGCCTACCGGCTCGATCCGGTCCGACAGGGCCACGAGGCGGGTTTCGCGCCCCAGCCGGGTACTGTGGCGGGTCAGGATGATTTCGCGCAGGTCGCTGAGCGGCAGCGGCAGCGGGGCGGGGGTTTCGGCCTGATAGATCAGTTCCTGGTCGAGATTCTCGACCGTGAGGAGCGCCCGGCGCCCCGGCGCATCCCAGCCATAGGTGATGCGCAGGCAGGTCTCCGGCGGCGGCGGGTCGATATGCAGTTCGCCATGCGAGGAGGCCGCGCCCTGGGCGAGCGCCACCGTCAGCAGCCCCTCGCCGTCCAGCGTGACATGGAGCGCGCGCAGCCAGTCGGCGCGGCGCTCGAAGCGCAGCAGGCGCTGGGGCCGGCGGGGGCGGGCGGTGAAGACGGTCTCGATCACCAGGGTGCCGACGGGCAGGATCGCGTCTTGCGCCACCTCGCTGAAGCGGTTCGAGCCGCGATGCACGCCCCCGGGGTCGAAGGCGGCGATATTCAGGTCGCTGAGACCGATCCAGCTCATCGCATCACTCGCAAATACCCGAAGCCGCGCACCACCCGGTCACATTCTGCGCCGCTTTCGCCATGTCCGCGTCGGCACCGGCGGCGGCTGTCCGGCTCCTGCCTCACGCGGCCCGCTCCCGCGCCACCTGCAGCACCCTGGCCTCCCAGCCCCTGAGCACCCGGCGCGCGGCCGGCGGGTAGCCGGTGCCCCGGTTCGGGTCCAGCTCGGGAAACAGCGCGTATATCTCGGCCGCCACCGCGCTTTCGAAGCTGGCGGCGGTCTGCGGGCCGGGCAGGAAGCTCTCGGTCGCAAGCCCCTCGGAGAACACCACCTGGTGGGCGTCGAACAGGATGTGGACATACTCGACCTCGCCCCCCTCGCGCACCGTGATGCGCCTGCCGTCCACGAGGTCCCTGGCCGCGACCAGCACTTCGGGCGCCTCGAACAGAAGCTCGGCCAGCGGGTCGCGGACCAGGATGCGGTGCTGGGGCGAGACCAGCAGCGTGCCGTGCCGGCCCAGGGCATTGGCGGCGATGCGGATCGGGGCGAAGGCGCCCTCGGCACGCACCACCCGCCGCCCGATCCAGCGCAGGGGCTGGAGGCCGTTGTCATGGGTCAGCACCATGTCGCCGGGGCTGAGCCGCTCCACCGGTACCGGCCCGCGCCGGGTCTCGATCATGGTCCCGGCCACGAAGCAGGGTACCGAACTGACCGTGACGAAGGCGGTGTCGGAAATCCCGCTCGCCGAATCGGTCACCGTATAGGTGAAGTTGAAATCCTCCGGCGTCCCGTCGCCGACAAGGGTAAGGGTGCCGTCGGCATTCAGCGTCACCTGCTGGCCGGTGGCGAGCGTCACCGTGTCGCCGGCATTCACGGATATGCCGTTGATATGGGTGATGGTCAGGGTGCCGCCGGAGGCGGTGTTGTCATTGGCCAGCACGTCGTGGATCTTGGTGCCGGTCGCGCTCAGATGGGTGGCGTCGTCCTGGGCCACGACCACGGTCTGCATCGAGCTCCCGGCGATCAGCAGGTTGGAATCGTAGCTGCTGTCGCCCACATCGGCGATGCCGATGCGCAGCGAGTTCACCACCCCCGGATTGACCGGAATGGTCAGGGTCATGGTGACGGTGAAGCCGTCCATCTCGGTATTGTAGGCGCTGCCGGTATTGTCGATGTAGAGGTTCTGGGTATTGGTCTGGTTGACATTGCCCGGGTCGGTATCGCCATTGCCCACGGCGAGGTCCACGGGCGTGCCGTTGGACCAGACGCCGACGATGTCGTTGTAGATCGAGTTGACCCATTCGGGGTATTCGTCGGAGGCGAAGACGAACTGCATCTTCAGCGTGTCGCCGGTGGGGATGAAGTCGATATCCAGCCAGGCGGCATCGTAGGTGCGCCCGCCGGCAAGCGTGTTGAAGTCGGGATCGTTGTTCACGCCCCAGGTATTGGTCGTGGTGCTGCCGGACTGGTTGGCCTGGCCGGTGGAATTGGTGATGTCGCGGGCGCGCCCGGTCGAGAGGATCACCCCGCTGTCGCCCGGCGTCACCCCCGGCGCCACCGTATCGCCATCGGTGAAGATGCCCGAGGAGCGGTTGTCGCCGGTATAGGAGGCCGAGACCACATTGACCCCGGCGCCGAAGATCTCCTGCGCCATCTGCATGGCGGTTGCGTTCGTGTCGATCGGAAGCTCGGATGCCGCGACCATGCCGTTTCTGCCTCTGCCCCATGCCCGGGGCGGCAAACGGCAAGAACGGGCGCATATGCTGCGCCGCCGGTTCTCAAATACCGCTCGTGAGACCGACGCTTGCCGCGCCTTGTGGTCCCTGACCTGCCTCGGGTCGTTATCGTTGCTGCCAGTATGCCCGAAAAATCCGGCCTTGTTAAGCCTCTGATTGCGCCCCCCGGCGCCGGCGTCGGCGCTGTCGCCCCCGCGCCACATTTGCACCCGCCCGCGCGCCACGCTAACAGGGGGCAAAGGAGCGCCGCCATGACCAGACAAAGCGAAACGACCCCCGGCACCGATCCCGTCGCCCTGACCCGAAAGCTGATCCAATGCCCCTCCGTCACCCCCGAGGAGGGCGGCGCGCTGGTGCTGCTCCAGGGGGTGCTGGAGGCGGCGGGCTTCGAGTGCCACCGGGTCGATCGCGGCGGCATCTCCAATCTCTTTGCCCGCTGGGGGCGCAAGGGCGCGCCCCGCACGCTGGGCTTCAACGGCCATACCGACGTGGTGCCGGTGGGCGACGAGGCGGCCTGGACGCACCCGCCCTTTTCCGGCCATCTCGAGGGTGGCACGCTCTGGGGGCGCGGGGCGACCGACATGAAATCGGGCGTCGCCGCCTGGGTCGCCGCGGCGGTGGATTTCGTGCGCCAGAGCCCGCCCGACGGCGCCCTGATCCTGGCCATTACCGGCGACGAGGAGGCCGACGCCCTGCACGGCACCACCGCCCTGCTCGACTGGATGGAGGCCGAGGGCGAGGCGATGAGCGCCTGCGTGGTCGGCGAGCCCACCTGCCCCAGCCATATGGGCGAGATGATCAAGATCGGCCGGCGCGGCTCGCTGGTCGCGCATCTCACCGTGCGCGGCGTGCAGGGCCATTCGGCCTATCCGCACCGGGCCAACAACCCGGTCCACGCCATGGCCCGGCTGATCGCTCGCCTGACCGAGACCGAGCTTGACCGGGGCAGCGCGCATTTCGATCCCTCGACCCTGCAGGTCACCGCGATCGAGACCGGCAACCCTGCGACCAACGTCATCCCCGCCACCTGCCGGGCCAATGTCAACATCCGCTTCAACGACCGCCACACCAGCCAGAGCCTCACTGCCTGGCTCGGCGAAGAGGCAACCAGGGTGGCCGAAGAGACCGGCGCCGAGATCGACCTTGCGGTAAAGGTCTCGGGCGAGAGCTTCCTGACCCCGCCGGGCGCGCTTTCCGACCTGGTCGCCGGCGCGGTGGAGGCGGTGACCGGCCACAGGCCCGCGCTTTCCACCTCCGGCGGCACGTCGGATGCGCGCTTCGTCAAGGATCACTGCCCGGTGGTCGAATGCGGCCTCGTGGGGCGCTACATGCATGCGGTGGACGAGCGCGTGCCGGTCGCCGAAATCGCCCAGCTCAGGGACATCTACAGCCGGATAATGCGGGATTACTTCTCGTGAGCGTCACCATCGAAGAAACCGCCGATCTCGCCACCTGCCTCGCCCTGCGCCACCTGGTCTTTGTCGCCGAACAGGGGGTGCCGGTCGAGGAAGAGGCCGACGAACACGACCCCGCCGCCACCCATTTCCTCGCCCGCGACGGCGCCGCGCCTGTGGGCACGGCGCGCGTGGTATATCTGGGCGAGGTGGCGAAGATCGGCCGCGTCTCTGTGCTGCCGGGCTACCGGGGCCGCGGGGTGGGCGCGGCGCTGATCGAGGCGGCACTGGCCCATGCCAGGGGGCGGGGCGCCCCCCTTGCCCGCCTTGGCGCGCAGGTGCAAGCCATCGGTTTTTACGAGAGGCTCGGCTTCACCGTCGCCAGCGCGCCCTATGACGATGCGGGCATCGCGCATGTGGACATGGAGCGCGCCCCATGAGGCGCACGCTGGTGGTGATGCTCAAGGAGCCGCGCCCGGGGCGGGTCAAGACCCGGCTCGCCGCCGGTATCGGCCGCATCCGCGCCGCCTGGTGGTTTCGCCACCAGAGCGCCCGGCTCCTGCGCGAAGTGTCTGACCCGCGCTGGCAGACCGTGCTGGCGGTCAGCCCCGACCGCGAGGGGCTTGCAAGCCGTATCTGGCCCGCGCATCTGCCGCGCATCGCCCAGGGGCGCGGCAGATGCGCGGGCCAGATACGG
>JALWJU010000236.1 GCA_026997055.1 Paracoccaceae bacterium
ACCACAGGGATGCGCGCGCCTGGGAAGTCACCCGCGCCGGGCGCCACATGGCGGTCTTCATCGCCGATTACTTCGCCCGCCCCTCCAAGCGCTCCGGCGCCTGGTGCTCGGCCATGCGCTCCCAGCAGAAGCTCGCCGGCGACATCCGCCCCATCGTCCTCAATATCTGCAATTTCGCCAGGCCCCCCGAAGGCACCCCGGCGCTGCTGTCCTGGGATGACGCGCGCACGCTGTTTCACGAATTCGGCCACGCCCTGCACCACATGCTGTCGGACGTGACCTACGAAAGCCTCTCGGGCACCTCGGTCGCGCGCGACTTCGTCGAGCTTCCGAGCCAGCTCTACGAGCACTGGCTCGAAGTGCCCGAAGTGCTGGAGCGCTTCGCCCGCCACGCCGAAACCGGCGCGCCGATGCCCGAAAACCTGCGCGAAAAGCTGCTGGGCGCGGCCACATACGACATGGGCTTTCAGACCGTCGAATACATCGCCTCGGCGCTGGTGGATCTGGCCTTTCACCAAGGCCCCGCGCCTGCCGACCCGATGCAGAAACAGGCCGAGGTGCTGGAAGAGATCGCCATGCCCCGCGCCATCCGCATGCGCCACGCCACGCCGCATTTCGCCCATGTCTTCGCCGGCGACGGCTACAGCGCGGGCTATTACAGCTACATGTGGTCCGAGGTGATGGATGCCGACGCCTTCGCCGCCTTCGAGGAGGCGGGCGATGCCTTCGACCCCGCCCTGGCCGCCCGCCTCGAGGCGCATATCCTGTCGCGCGGCGGCAGCGCAGAGGCCGAAGACCTCTACAAGGCCTTCCGCGGTCGCCTGCCCGGCGTGGACGCCCTGCTCAAGGGGCGCGGGCTGGCCTGACCGGCGCCGCCTTCAGCCCAACAGCCGCGCCTGCACCTCCTTCGACCAGCCGGCGCTCACATGCCCCTCGCCCATGATCAGCGGCCGCTTCATCAGCACCGGATATTCCAGCATCAGCGCCACCAGGTCGCGCCCGCGCTCTTCCTCTCCCAGCCTGCGCCAGGTCGGCGAGCGCGTGGCCAGCAGACCCTCGCGCCCCAGCGCCTCCAGCGCCGCGCGCAGCACCGATTCCGGCACCCCGTCGGCGCGAATATCGACCACATCGAGCACATGCCCCGCCGCCTCCAGCGCCCGGCGCGCCTTGCGGCAGGTATCGCACGACTTCAGACAGTAGAAATCCAGCTTCACTCTTCCCTCCTCTTCCTCTTGCCAAAATATCCCGGGGGGTTCCGGGGGGCAGCGCCCCCCGGCGGGTCGTGGCGCATCAGCGCCGCGAAATCTCTCTCGACGGGTCCTCCGGATGCGGCTCCACCCCCACCGGGTCCTTGTGGATCAGCACATCCGACCCCGGATAGGCCCTCAGCAATGCCCGGCGCAGGGCGGCGCCGATCGCATGGGCCTCCTCCAGGCTCTGGCGCCCGTCCAGCTCGATATGCACGACGATGAACAGCCGCGAGCCCGAAACCCGCGTCTTGAGATCGTGAAAGCCATGCACCCCCTCCCAGCCGCGCACGATTTCGGCAATCCCCTCGATCACCTCCGGCGCCGCCTGCCGATCCATCAGCGCATCCCAGGCGGCGCGAAAGATCCGCACCGCCCCCGCCGCCAGCAGCAGCGCCGCCCCCAGCGCCACCACCGAATCGACCTGCCCCAGCCCCCAGCGCGCCGAGGCCCAGAGCGAGATCAGCGCGCCGATATTGGGGATCAGGTCGCCGAGATAATGCAGGCTGTCGGCGGCCACCACCCGGCTGCCGGTGCGCGCCACCACCCGGCGCTGCCAGGCCACCAGGGCCAGCGTGAGCGCGATCGAGATCAGCAGGACCACGGCCCCCGTGCCTTCGGCGGCGATCGGACTGGGCGCGCCCGATCCCAGCCGCATCAGCGCGCCCGCGCCGATCGCTCCGGCCACGGCCAGGATGAACAGGCTCTGGCCCAGCGCCGCCAGGTCCTCGGCGGCGCTGTGGCCGAAATTATGGTCCTCGTCGGCGGGCCGCGCCGCGTACCGTATCGCCGCCAGCCCGGCCAGCGACACCATCAGATCCATCGCCGAATCCGCCAGCGTCGCGGCCACCGACAGCGCCCGGGTCTCGCCATAGGCCCAGAGCTTGAGCGCCACCAGCACGAGCGCCACGGCGACCGAGGCCAGCCCGGCGGAAAGGTTCAGTCTCCCGCTCTCCCGTTCCATGCCCCCGGCTAGCGTGCCCGAGCGCGCAGTGCAAGCCGCCTCTGGGTCCGCCATTACCCGCCCGAGGGGGCAAGAACGCGGAATTTTCCCCTTACATCCCGGCGCCGCAAGATGGTTAACACGCCCACCGGCAGGGGGAGGGCCGGCCTGTCAGACCTCCCGGGGAGGACGCGCAATGGAACTGATCATTTCTCTCGTCTCGGGCGCCGTGGGCGGCAATGTCGCCGGCGGCCTGCTCAAGAATCTCAATCTCGGCGTGCTGGGCAATTCGCTCGCGGGCATCGTCGGCGGCGGCATCGGCGGCCAGGTGCTCTCGATGCTGGGCGCGGGCGGCATGGCCGAAGCGGCCGCCTCCGGCGGCATGGACCTCGCCTCGATCGCCGGCAGCGTGGCTTCGGGCGGCGTCGGCGGTGGCGCGGTGCTGGCGGTGGTCGGCATGGTCAGGAACATGATGGCCAGGTAACAACGCAACAACCGCCTTTCGAGGCCCGCGGGGCCTTGCCCTTTGCGCCCCCAGTTTGTAGCCAGAGAGAGCAAGCAAGCTGGGGGCGTCATGCCATATTCCGATCCGCGCATACTCGTTTCCACCGACTGGCTGGAATCCCACCTCAAGGACCCGGACCTGCGCATCCTCGATGCTTCGTGGTATCTGCCGCAGGACGGGCGCGACGTGGCGGGCGAATATGCCGCCGAACACATCCCCGGCGCGCGGTTCTTCGATATCGACGAAATCGCCGATCTTCGCAGCGACCTGCCGCACATGGCGCCGCCGGTCGAGAAATTCATGTCGCGGATGCGCGCCATGGGGGTGGGCGACGGGCATCAGGTGGTGGTCTATGACAGCGCCGGGCTGCTGAGCGCGGCGCGCGTCTGGTGGCTGTTTCGCCTGATGGGGCAGATGGATGTGGCGGTGCTCGACGGCGGCCTGCCCAAGTGGAAGGCCGAGGGCCGCCCGCTCGAAGACCTGCCGCCGGTGATCCGCGACCGCCACATGGTGGTGCGCTTCCAGAACCAGCTGCTGCGCGACGTCACCCAGGTCGCCCGCGCCTCCAAGCTCGGCGATCACGAGATCGTCGATGCCCGCTCGCCCGGCCGCTTCGCCGGCACCGAGCCCGAGCCGCGCGAGGGCCTGCGCGGCGGCCATATCCCCGGCTCGAAGAACCTCCCCTTTACCGAGTTGCTCAACGAAGACGGCACCATGAAGGACGAAGCCGGCCTCAGAGCTGCCTTCGACGCCGCCGGGGTGGACCTCTCAAAGCCCGTGATCAGCACCTGCGGATCCGGCGTCACCGCCTGCATCATCGACCTCGCCCTGGAACGCCTCGGCCACCGCGACCACGCCGTCTATGATGGCTCATGGTCGGAATGGGGCATGTATAACGACCTGAAAGTGGAAACAGGAGCCTGAAATGTTCGAAAAGTTACAGCCGCAGCCCGCTGACAAGATCATGGCCCTGATGAAGATGTACCGCGAGGACCCGCGCGAGGGCAAGATCGACCTCGGCGTGGGCGTTTACAGGAACGCCCAGGGCCAGACCCCGGTCATGCGCGCGGTGAAGGCGGCTGAAAGGCGGCTCTGGGAGGAGCAGACCACCAAGGTCTATACGGCGCTTGCGGGCGACCCGGCCTTCGGCAATGCGCTGAGCGGCCTGGTGCTGGGCGATGCGGTGGCGCGCGACCGGCTGGCGATGACCGCCCAGCCCGGCGGCACCGGGGCGATCCACCAGGCGATGGAGCTGATCCGCATGGCGCGCCCCGATGCCACCGTCTGGATCTCGAACCCGACCTGGCCCAACCACCCCTCGATCATCCGCCATGTGGGGCTGGCCATGGCCGAATACCGCTATTTCGACGAAGCCACCCGCGGGCTCGATTTCGCCGGCATGATCGAGGATCTGGGAAAGGTACAGGCGGGCGACGTGGTGCTGCTGCATGGCTGCTGCCACAACCCCACCGGCGCCAACCCGACCGGGCAGGAATGGGACGAGATCATCGCCGTTCTGCAAAAGAGAGGCGCCGTGCCGCTGATCGACATCGCCTATCAGGGCTTCGGCGACGGGCTCGAAGAAGACGCCGCCGCCACCCGCAGGATCGCCGCCGCCCTGCCCGAAACCATCATCGCGGCATCGTGTTCGAAGAATTTCGGCATCTACCGCGAGCGTACCGGCCTTCTGATGGCGGTGAGCGAAAATGCCAAAGCCACCGGCGTGACCCAGCAGAACCTCACCCACCTGAACCGGCAGAATTTCTCCTTCCCGCCCGATCACGGCGCGCGGCTGGTGACCATGATCCTCGAGGACGAAGCCCTGCGCGCCGACTGGGAAGCAGAGCTCGAAGAAGTGCGCAAGGGCATGCTCGCCCTGCGCGAGAAGCTCGCCGCCGAGCTGCGCCGCACCACCGGCTCGGACCGCTACGGCTTCCTCGCCCAGCACCGCGGCATGTTCTCGCGCATCGGCGCGCCGGCCGACAAGGTCGAGGAACTGCGGGTGAAGCACGGCATCTACATGGTCGGCGACAGCCGCATGAATATCGCCGGGCTGAACGAACAGACCGTCACGGTGCTGGCCGAAGCCATTGCCGATGTCGGGCTGTAACGGCTGAAGAAGAGCCGCGAGGCGGGGCCGCGCCCCGGCCCGCCTCAGATCTGCTTTTCCGGCATGTGCACGACCAGCCCGTCAAGCGCCTCGGTCACCTTCAGCTGGCAGGTCAGACGCGAGCGCTTCGGGTCCGGCTCATAGGCGAAATCGAGCATGTCTTCCTCCATCGCCTCCTTGGGCGGGAGCCTGTCCACCCAGGCCTCGTCCACATAGACATGGCAGGTCGAACAGGCGCAGGCCC
>JALWJU010000237.1 GCA_026997055.1 Paracoccaceae bacterium
CCCGGCTTGCGGGCAATGTCCCCTTGCAGGCCATCGCGGTGCGCGAGGGGGTGAGCGTGGCCGACAGCTTCTTGCGCGGGCGCGGCGCGCAGGCCGTGGCGCTCGTACTCGAGCAGGTGGCGCGGCTGGAGATCATCGACAGCGTGCTGCTGAGCGACGGCTCCGCCCTGCAAGGCGGTATCGATACGGACCAGACCTGGCGGATCACCGGCGCGCTGCTGGCAGGCCGGCAGGGTGGCGCGTTTGGGGTCACCGGCGCCGAGGGCGCCGATCTGGAGATCGAGAATTCCGCGGTGATTGCGCTGCAGGAAGCCGGGGAAGCCTATTCGGCCCTGGTCGAGGGGGCGGGTTTCCAGCCGCGAATCGCCGACAGCCTGCTGCTGGCCCGGGGCGGCAGCGCGCTGGTGGTGCAAGGGGGAGCCGGGGCGCTGGTTGCCCGTGATCTGCTGGCCGGGGGCGACGGGCCGCTCGGTCTATTCGAACACGATCCCGAACGCCTCGTCATCGGCGAGAGCCTGCTGGTACCCGATGTTTCGAACGAGCCGGATCTGCGCGCGGCGATGGACGAGGCAAGCCTTGGGCTGAGCCTGCGCGACCCGGATCTTGCCCGTGCGGCGGCCGAGCAATTCCTGGCCGATCTGACGGCGGCCGTGGAACGCGCGCCGGGCGACGCCCCCGGGGATCATTCGGATTTGCTGCGCGCGCTCGAAGCCACCTTCATTGACTTCGCCATTCTGCACGAGGAGCTTGCCGCGATCGGCCAGGGGCAGGCCCAGGTGACGCTTCAGGTCGTTGACATGGCCGGGCAGACGGCAACGGGGCTGCCCTTTTCGCTGAGCCCCGCAGATGGGGGCGGGGCCCTGGTGTCGGAGGACGGCGCGCCGCTGCTGGCCGTGCCGGCGGGCGAATATATCGCCGAAAGCCCGGGCGCCAGGCCGCAACGGCTGCACCTGGAGCCGGGCGAGCGGATGATCTCTCTGGAAGCGCCGGATGCGCTGTTGGCACCGCTGGCGGCCGAGCTGTTCGCCGACGGGGACGCGCGCCAGGCGCTGCTGCCGCTGCGCGCAGCGAAGGCGCGTCCCGAAGCCCTGGCGACGATGCTGCCGCCCGGGGTATTCCGCCGCCCGGTCGCGCCGCGCGCCGATGCACCTGCCGAACAGGTGGCCAAGGCGCTCGCCGCCGCCCGCAGCTATCTCGCGGCCTTCCGCGCCGCCGGCAGCACCCTGCCCGAGGAGCAGCCGCGACGCAGACGGACCGATTTCACCGTGTATCTGGCGAAATCGCTCATTGCCCTTTACGGCGATGCCGCGGCCGATGCGAAGCTTCTGGCAGGGCTCGGCATCCGGGGGCCGGAAAGAAGCTATGCCTCCCGGCTGGTGCTGACCGCCCGGATGGAGGCGCGCGCCGGGGTGCTGGAGCGGGGCGTGCTTGCCGGAACGCTGGAGCGCGGGCAGGCCGAATCCCGGCTGGTTCCGGCGCTCTTGCTGCATCTGTATGGGGTGGAGCGCGCGACCCGGGTGCTGTTGCGCGACCTGAGCGACCCGGAACGGGGGCTCGATACCTGGCACCGCGCCTTCGCCCTGCAGGCAATGCTGGACGTGGATGCGCCCGAACTCGTGCCCGTGGCCCTGGAGGTCTTGCGCGCGGCCGGCCGGGGCGAGGACCTGCCCGCAGGCGCGGCCGGCGCGGCGCTGGCCTGGATGCTGGCGCATGGCGAGCCTGCGAGAACGGCGGAACTGGCCCGGGGACTGCCGGCCTTGCGCGAGCGGGACCTGCTGTTTCTGGCACCGCTGATCTCCGACACGGGCCCGCTTCTCTACCTGCTGGCCGGGGCGGCGAAGGATCCGTTTCTGCCGGCCCGGCTGCTCGATGCCCGCCGGGGTCTGCCTGACGCCGCCCGGGAATTCGATGCCACACTGAACGCCGTCGCGGCCATCGCCCCGCCGAAGGCACTGGGCCAGACCACCAGCCCCTTCGTGATCTCGTCCGAGGTGGAACTGAGCAGATCCCTTCCCTCGATCGACATGGCCGGTCTGACGATCGGCGGGCGCGGCAACGGCACTAACTACGCTCGGCTGAAGTCCACGGATTTGCCAGGTCACGCCTTCAACCCCGAACTGGTCGCCGAACTGCCTGAGCTGCTCGCCGGCCAATCCCCCTGGAGCGCGCTCAATCTCCTGGGCTACCTGCCGCTGGCCGAGGCTCAGGCCCTGATCGAGCGGACCGACCTGTCCGCATATCCGGCGCCCGAGGTGATCCGTACCGCCCTGCCGCTGGTGGTGGACAGTTTTCGCAGCCAGCCGTTGTCCCGGCGCCTTTCGATGGTGCGCCCGATGGATGGCAGCTTCCTCATTCCCTTTGCGCTGGCCGACCCGGTCCCCGAGGGCGAGGAGACGTTGAGCGGAGCCACCAGCGGCGTGCTGCGCCTGCGGCCACGGCGCATCGGCGAGGTGTTGCAATTCGACGTCCGACTCGACTATCGCAGTTTCTATCCCGATCGCTGCTCTTTCGGCATGTGCACCGAACGTGACCGCTATCGCTTCCACCGTTTCGTCACGACCGACGCGGCGCGGCTGATCGACGAATTCCGCCTGCTGCTGCCGACGGAGGGCGGCGGTTTCGAGACCATCCCCGCGCGTCGGGTGCCGAACGGGCCGGGATCGCGCTATGTGGCCACCCTGCCGCCCGAGGTGGCGGCGGACCGTCTGGCGGTGGCCTTTACCCTGCAATATGGCGGGCTGCGCATCCCGGTGGTGCGGCCGCTGTGGTCCACTGCCTTTGCCAGCCGCGAACGGCGTCTTGCGCGCCTGCGCGAGGAAGCGCGAAGCCTGCGCGCCGATCCCGCGCCCGGCACCGAAGACCTGGCGGAAGCGATCCGGCGGCTGGAGGCGGCCGGCCTGCCGGGTGAAGCGGCGCCGCTTTGGACGGTCTGGGGCAGGCGCAGCAATGCCCCTGTCGAGGGCTTCCTGCGAGCCGCTGAAACGCTGCTTTCCGCGGGGGCGCCGGGGCTTGCTGCCGAAACCTTGCGCGCCGGGCTTTCCGTCCGGCCGGGGAATGGCGATCTGCTCTACGCCCTGGGCATAGCGCTGGAGTCGGCCGAAGATCACACCGGCGCGCAGGCGGCGTTCGAAGAACTTCTTGCCGCGAATCCGCGGGACGCCGAGGCGCTGGCCCTGGCGGCGCGCAATGCGCTCTTTGCCGGTTCGGTGGCCGATGCCGATACGCTGTTCGAACGCCTGTCGGGCAGTGCCCGTGGGCCGGTGCAGCGGGCGCTGGCCGCGCTTGCCGCCCGCGCCAACGGCCGGGACACCGTGAGCGAAGCGGATTTCATGGCGGATCTTGCCGCCATTGCCGCCCGGCGCCCCGGCGCTCGCGCTCCGACGCGCGAAGATTTGCAGGCTGCGCTCAGCCCCGCTGCTGAAGCGCCGCCCACCCATTGCGACCTCGCCGCCTTTGCTGGCAGATGGCTCACGGAGGAAGCCGCGCGAATGCGTCTCGATCAGGCGCGCGCGCTGTGCCCCAAAGGCGATGTGGCGGCGCATCTGGCGCATGGGCCGATACAGGCCGTCACGCCCTGAGCGACAGGTCGATATCTGTTGCCCGCGCTCCGGCCTATCCGGCCAGAAATACCTCGACCGGTCCCAGCAGCGTCGCGGTGGGGTCCTCTGGCGCTCCGTTCAGGCGAAAGCGGAAGATCACGTTCGACTCGGTTGCTTCGGGTCCTTCCCAGGTGATCTGACCGAAGGAGAGCGAGCAGCGATAGGCGGACGGCTGATCGAGTGCCGGCAGGCATTCGCCACTGATCTCGACCCGGTCGTCAGGCGCGCCGGCATCCGCGCCCAGGGCGACCGGCGCGACGGCCAGCGCCAGCAGCGACGCGAGATCCGGCGCGATCCCGTTTTCCTCGAGATAGCGCAGCAGTTCCCCTTCGGCCGACACCTCCGCGCCGGCCGCATTGCGGATCAGGCTTGCCAGGGCATCGGCAGTGGCCTTCTCCGCCGCCCCCGACTGGGCCGCAGCGGGGATTGCCGCCAGAGCAACGGCGAATACGAGTTGGTACATTCGTTGAAGCATACTGTTATCCCTGTTCCCTTCTGAAATTCCACATTTGCCCGAGACGCCCACCTCGTCGCGAGCCGTCCGGGCTTGCGGGAAGCGGTGACGCCCATGGCGTCGTTGCAGGTCATTTCCGTTCCGCGCTCCACGCCATTGGGTTTTTGTTGTTTTTGGAGAGGGCGGGCCGATTTGGGATGGAGCCCTGCTAAGGGGTCCATGAAATGCGAAAAACCGCGTTCCGTGGGCTTCCCGATATCCGGGAGCTTCCAGATCTGACACACAGCAATATAGCGAGCCATGGTGTTCCATATCAATTTTCGGCCGACATGTCATCCATGGTGGGCGTGCACAGCGCCGACCCCGACCGCAGCCCCGAGCATCCGCCTGACGGGGGCTATCCGAGCTTGACCACCCACCGGCTGCTTTTGCAGGCCTGCCGCGATGATGGTTTCTGGCTGCGCACCTGTCCCCGGTTGCTTTCGTGGGAGAAAGGAGGCGGCGAACATGAGGAGAACCTTCGCCCCCGGTCCCGTTCCCTCCGCCACTTGCTGTCGAGGAAGGTTTCTCTGCTCCTGCCGCGCCAGAATTTTTCCGTTGTTTTCAAGGGTCGGCACCGTCAAATATCTTTCGCACTTTTTGTCATGCGACGACGGCTCCTTGGGTTTGATCCGCGAATAGCGGGGTCATGTTCATGTATTTCCGGGTTGCCCACTGGGTTCCGGCGATATGGCGCAGGCGGGCGGCGGCCAGGTTCAGACAGGACTTTCCGTCCGGGAGTGAGGCGGAAAAGGAAACGATCCGGTGAATCGTTTCCCCGCCGAACGCCCACAACCCGCGTTCGTCGCCGGATCTCGCGCATGATGCGTTCCAGCGGGTTGTTGGTTCTGAGCTTGATCCGCTCGCCATTGTTCTCGAACCAATGGCGCACAATGGCTCGCCTGTCGGGAAAGGCGTAGCAGGTCAGGGTCTCATGTCCGCTTTCCTCGAAC
>JALWJU010000238.1 GCA_026997055.1 Paracoccaceae bacterium
CGCAACTGGATCGACAACCTCGCCCAGGACCCGGCCACGCGCTCCAATACCTCGGTCTGCCTCAAATTCACCGATCCGCGCATCAAGGATGGCGCGGCTTTTGCCAAGGCGGTGGCGAAACGGCTCGAGGAAGCCGGCGCGGCCTATGACATCGGCGCCTATCGCGACGCGCCGGCGGGCCTGCGCATCTGGTGCGGCGGCACGGTCGAGACCGCCGATCTCGAGGCGCTGCTGCCCTGGCTCGACTGGGCGTTCGAGGCCGAAATCGCCTCGGCGTAAAGGTTTGAACTTTCCGGCTCGGGCGGGCGAAAAGTCTGAACTTTCGCCTGCCCGGCCCTCCCGAAATTGCAACTTTCTCAAAGGACCACAAAATGGCTCCCAAGGTACTCGTCTCCGACAAGCTCTCCGAAACCGCCGTGCAGATCTTCCGCGACCGTGGCATCGAGGTCGATTTCCGCCCCGATCTCGGCAAGGACAAGGAAGCGCTCCTGAAAGCGATCCCCGAATATGACGGGCTCGCGATCCGCTCGGCGACCAAGGTCACCGAAAAGATCCTCGATGCGGCAAAGAACCTCAAGGTGATCGGCCGCGCCGGGATCGGCACCGACAATATCGACAAGAAAGCCGCCTCGAAAAAGGGCGTGATCGTGATGAACACGCCGTTTGGCAACATGATCACCACCGCCGAGCACGCCATCGCCCTGATGTTCGCGGTGGCGCGCCAGATCCCCGAGGCCGATGCCTCGACCCAGGCCGGCAAGTGGGAAAAGTCGCGCTTCATGGGGGTGGAGCTTACGAACAAGACCCTCGGCGTGATCGGCTGCGGCAATATCGGCTCGATCGTGATCGACCGCGCGCTGGGGCTGAAGATGAAGGTGGTCGGCTACGATCCCTACCTCTCCCAGGAGCGCGCCGATGCGCTGGGGGTGGAGAAGGTGGAGCTTGACGATCTGCTGGCGCGCGCCGACATCATCACCCTGCATGTCCCGCTCACCGACCAGACCCGGGGGATCCTGTCGGCCGAAAACCTCGCCAAGACCAAAAAGGGCGTGCGCATCATCAACTGCGCGCGCGGCGGTCTGGTGGACGAAGCGGCGCTGGCCGAACTGCTCAAGTCGGGCCATGTGGCGGGTGCGGGCTTCGATGTCTTTTCCGAGGAGCCGGCGCACGACAACCCGCTCTTTGGCCTGCCCAATGTGGTCTGCACCCCGCATCTGGGTGCGGCCACCACCGAGGCGCAGGAAAACGTCGCCATCCAGGTGGCCGAGCAGATTTCCGACTACCTGCTGACCGGCGCCGTGCAAAACGCGCTCAACATGCCCTCGGTCACCGCCGAGGAGGCCAGGGTGATGGGCCCCTGGATCAAGCTCGCCGAGCATCTGGGCGCCTTTGTCGGCCAGCTCACCGACGAGCCGATCAAGGCCGTCAACATCACCTTTGACGGGGTTGCCGCCGACATGAACCTCGCCGCGCTGGAAAGCGCCGCCATCGCCGGGCTGATGAAGGCGACCAACCCGGAAGTGAACATGGTCAGCGCCCCGGTCGTGGCCGCCGAGCGCGGCATCCGGATCTCGCGCACCACCCAGCCCAAGGGGGGCGTGTTCGACGGCTATATCAAGCTCACCATGGTCACGGATGAGCGCGAGCGCTCGATTGCCGGCACGGTGTTTTCCGACGGCAAGCCGCGCTTCATCCAGATCAAGGGCATCAATATCGACGCCGAGATCGGCCGCCACATGCTCTATACCACCAACCGCGACGTGCCCGGCATCATCGGCGCGCTGGGCGGCATCCTCGGGCGGGGCGGGGTCAACATCGCCAACTTCACCCTCGGCCGCGCCGATGTGGGCGAAGAGGCGCTGGCGCTTCTCTATGTGGACGAGCCGGTGCCGGCATCGGTGCTCGAAGAACTGGAGGCGACCGAATTCTTCCGCATGATCCGGCCGCTCAGCTTCGACGTGTGAGGCGCACAGGGTCCCGGCCGGCGCCGACCGGGGCCCCGCCCGCGCGCGAAGCGCGCGCCCCCGAGGGCAATATTTTTCGTGAAAAATATTCGCGACTCCGGGGCCTCGCTGCGCTCGGGGGCGTTGGCGCTTGTCTCCCGGGCAGGGGGCCGGTAACAGAAGCTGTCGGGCACGGGAAAGGCGGGCGTCATGCGCACATATGCGATCGGCGATATCCACGGCCAGCTGGAAAAGCTCCGGCGCGCCCATGTGCTGATCGAGGCCGACCGGGCCGAGATGGACGACGACAGCGCGCCGGTGGTGCATGTCGGCGACCTCTGCGACCGGGGCCCGGATACGCGCGGGGTGCTCGATTTCCTGATCGCCGGGCAGAGGGCGGGCGAGCCCTGGGTGGTGCTCAGGGGCAATCACGACCGGATGATGGCGTATTTCCTCCAGATCCCGCCCCGGCGCGACCCGTGCCTGCGCGCCGGGCTCGACTGGCTGCATCCGCGCCTCGGCGGGCTGGAGACGCTGGCCTCCTACGGGGTGGACATCTCGGCCGGGCGCGACCCCGAGGCGCTGCACCGCGACGCGCTGGCGCGCATGCCGGGAGCGCACCGAGATTTCCTCGCCTTCCTGCCGGTTTCGTATCGGCGCGGCGAGGTGTTCTTCTGCCATGCGGGCATCCGCCCCGGTATCGCGCTCGATGCGCAGGCGGAGGACGATCTCTTGTGGATCCGGCAGGAATTCCATGCCTCCCGTGCCGACCATGGCGCCCTGATCCTGCATGGCCATACCCCGGTGGATGCGGTGCGCCATTACGGCAACCGGGTCAATATCGACACCGGCGCGGGCCATGGCAAGGCACTGTCGGCGGTGGTGGTGGAGGGGCGGGAGGTCTTTTTGCTGACCGATAGCGGGCGGGTGGCGGTTCGCCCCTGAGCCCTGAACCCTGAGTCGCGTTTGCCCCGGTCGGGTGCAGGGCCGGCAGGGCCTGCCTGCCGGGCTGTTGTCGGGCAGGCTGTTGTCGAGGGGTGGCGCTCGCGACAGGATTCGAACCTGTGACCTTCGCCTTCGGAGGGCGACACTCTATCCAGCTGAGCTACGCGAGCCTGTGCGTGCATATAGGCCATGCGCGCGGGCGGGGCAATCGCTAAAGCGCAAGAGACGTGCTTCCGTCAGGGTTTCACGAGCCCGTATCCCGGAGCCTGCCCGGCGCCTTTCGCAGGTCGCCGGCTTCGACCGGGCCGAGACGATCGAGCAGCTCCATGACCCTTTTGCGACAGGGGCCGATACGGCAGTCGGGGCCGAGGAAATCGTCCGGCAGGTCCGCATGGCGCAGCAGCAGGCGGCGCCAGCCGTGTACGATCAGCCCGCGCAGCACCGCGCGGTCGAGGTCGCTGACACGAGGGGGCAGCAGGGTTGCGACCCGGGCAAGGCGGGCTTCGAAGCGGGCGTAGTCGTCGCGGAGCCTGGCGCCGACCAGGGCTTCGCGCAGCCAGTCGGGCAACGGGCCGAGCGTGCCGGTGAGGGTGAGGCAATCGTTTCGCTCCGGGGCGGGGCCGATGCCCAGATACACGCCCGGCTGGAGCGCCATGGCCTGCGTGTCGAGGGGGGAGCGCGCGCCCGGCGGGGCGACCAGCAGGTGCCAGAGATCGCCGCGCGGCGGCTCGTGGGCATAGATACGCCTTGTGGCGGCGAGGGTTTCGCGGCGGCCATGGTCGGTCAGGAAATAGCTGCTGGTACGCCCGGTGCGCCGGCTTTCCAGCCAGCCGTCCTTGCGCAGCCGGTGCAGGGCCACGCGCATGCTCGCGGGCTTGATCCCCACCCGCCCGGTAAGCGCGGTGAGCATGGCCCCCGAGAGGCTGGCCCCCGGCGCGCGGGCAAGGTCGCCGAACAGGGTGACGATGAAGGACCAGACCCGCAGGGTTTCGCCCTCGGTCAGGGCGCTGATGGCGGCGTCGGCCACGGCTCAGACCCGCTCCAGCAGCATCGCCACGCCCTGGCCTACCCCCACGCACATGGTGGCAAGCCCGTAGCGCGCCCCGCTGCGGCGCATCTGCAGCGCGGCGGTGAGCACCAGCCGGGCGCCGGTCATGCCCAGCGGGTGGCCGATGGCGATGGCGCCGCCATTGGGGTTCACATGGTCGGCATCGTCCGGCAGGCCGAGCGCGCGCAGGCAGGCGAGGGCCTGGGCGGCGAAGGCTTCGTTGAGCTCGATCACGCCGATTTCGCCGAGCGCCACGCCCTGGCGCGCGAGCAGTTTCTCGGTGGCCGGGACCGGGCCGATGCCCATGATCCGCGGCGCCACCCCGGCGCTGGCAAAGCCCCGGATGCGGGCGATCGGGCTGAGGCCGTGGGCCTTTGCGCCCGCCTCGGAGGCGATCAGCAGGGCGGCGGCGCCGTCATTGACGCCGGAGGAATTGCCGGCGGTGACGCTCTTTTCGGGGCCGTTGATGCCCTTGAGCCGGGCGAGCTTTTCCAGAGTGGTGCCGGGGCGGGGGTGCTCGTCGGTATCGACCACGACCGGCGCGCCGCGCCGCTGCGCAACCTCGACGGGGGTGATTTCCTCGGCGAATATGCCGGCCTCCTGCGCGGCGGCCCAGCGGGCCTGGGAGCGGGCGGCAAAGGCGTCCTGATCGGCGCGCGAAATGGCGTATTGCTCGGCCACGTTATCGGCGGTCTCGGGCATGGAATCGGTGCCGTAGGCGGCGCGCATCGCCGGGTTCACGAAGCGCCAGCCGATCGAAGTATCGTATATTTCCGCCGCCCGCGCATAGGCGCTCTCGGCCTTGGGCAGCACGAACGGCGCACGGCTCATGCTCTCGACCCCCCCGGCAATGGCGAGATCGGCCTCGCCCGCCGCGATCGCGCGCGCGGCCATGGCCACCGCGTCCATCCCCGAGGCGCAGAGCCGGTTCACCGTGGCGCCGGGCACGCTTTCGGGAAGGCCCGCGAGCAGGGCGGCCATGCGGGCGACGTTGCGGTTGTCCTCGCCGGCCTGGTTGGCATCGCCCAGAAACACCTCGTCCAGCGCGCCCCAGTCCAGCCCCGGATTGCGTCGCATGAGCGCGCGGATCGGATGCGCGG
>JALWJU010000239.1:0-605 GCA_026997055.1 Paracoccaceae bacterium
CCATCGACGAGATCGCGGTCGCGCTTCAATGGAGGCCACACACCGTGAGGGGTGCGCTTGCCGGCGCGCTGAAGAAGCGGCTCGGGCTGACGATCACCTCCGAGAAGGTTGAGGCGCGCGGGCGGGTCTACCGCATCGCTGACGATTGATACTTGACCTTTCCGCGATCCCGATACCGCCGTCCCTCGCCGGGGCGGCGGAGCTCATTTCGTCCCGCGCACCCGGATCGCCTCGAACAGTCGCCGCAGGGCGAAAGAACGGGCCAGGCTGACGATGGTGAATATCCCGCCCATCTTGAGGTTCTGCCCCAGCGTCGTGTGCAGCCCGAACACCGGAAATATCAGGATCTGCGTCACGACGGCGACGCCGTAGCCCACGGCCACGTTGGCGATGGCTTCGACCAGCGACATGAACCGGGATTGCTTCATGCGGCGTCCGCCTTTGCGTCACGGACTTCATCAAAAGACCGGCCATCTCCCTCCAGCACCGCCTCCCGCCCGGTGAACCGCTGCCAGCGCTCCACGGCAACATCGACATAGGCCGGGTTCAGTTCGATCCCGAGGCACGCGCGGCCGGTGGTTTCCGCCGCGATCAGCGTGGTGCCC
>JALWJU010000239.1:615-5024 GCA_026997055.1 Paracoccaceae bacterium
CTCGTAAACCGCTTGGCCCGGGCTTGAATTGTTCAGGATCGGGCGGCGCATGCATTCGACCGGTTTCTGCGTGCCGTGCACGGTGTCGGCGTCCTGGTCCTTGTTGGCGATCTGCCACAGCGTCGTTTGTTTCCGATCCCCGGCCCAGTGGCCTTTGCCGGATTTCTTCACCGCATACCAGCAGGGTTCGTGCTGCCAGTGATAATCGCCCCGGCTCAGCACCAGCCGGTCCTTTGCCCAGACGATCTGCGAGCGGATCGTGAAGCCAGACGCCTCGAGGCTTTCGGCCACGGTGGTCGCGTGCAGCGCGCCGTGCCAGACATAGGCCACGTCGCCCGGAAACAGCGCCCAGGCCTCGCGCCAGTCTGCCCGGTCGTCGTTCAGGACCTTGCCGGTGCGCTTGGTCTTTGCCGCACCCGCCTGATTGCGCCAGCCCGGGTCGTATTCGACGCCATAGGGCGGGTCGGTCACCATCAGCAGGGGTTTCACCCCATCCAGCACCCGCTTGACATCGGTTGCCACCGTGCTGTCACCGCAGAGCAGCCGATGATTGCCCAGCACCCAGAGATCACCGGGGAGGCTGACCGGGTCCTCTGGGGGCTCGGGAACCTCGTCCTCACCCTCCTGAGGGCCGGTTTCGTCCTCGGCGAGCCCGTTCATCAACGCATTGAGTTCTTCCTCCGTGAAGCCCGTGAGCCCGAGGTCGAACTCCGCCTCCATGAGGTCGCCCAGTTCCAGCCCCAGCAGGTCCTCGTCCCACTCGGCGTTCTGGGCCGAGCGGTTGTCCATGATCCGGAAGGCCCGGGCCTGGGCATCGGTCAGGCCCTTCGCCACATGCACCGGCGCGGTCTCGAGCCCCAGTTGCCGCGCCGCTTCCAGCCGGGTGTGCCCGGCAAGCACGACCATGTTCTCGTCCACCACGATGGGCTGGCGCCAGCCGAACTCGGCGATCGAGGCGGCGACCGCGGCCACGGCCTTGTCGTTGCGGCGGGGGTTGCGGGCATAGGGAATGATCTGCCCGAGAGGCAGTTCGATCACGTCCATGGGTGGTTCCTGGTGAATGGGGCCGAAACGGGTTCAGTCCAAAACGAAGCGGGTCTGACCCGCGAAACGAACCGAAGGTCCGCGAAGCGAAATGGGGTCCGACCCCCGTTTCGTTTCAGGCGGGGTGTTCGGGGGCGTCAGCCCCTTGTTTCATTGGGTTTTGTGGCAAAGCGAAACGAAACGGGTGTTTTCGGCGGTGTCACTGGGAAAGCCTCGCGCCAAGCCCCCCCGAATACACTGGTGAATGAAAAGGACCCGTTAAATCAAAGGCTTACAAGGTGCCGGAGAAGGTTGTTCCGGTCAACCGGTCCTCGCCTGCCCATTTGAACCGCCTTGCTCATCCGTTCCATCCGTCTCTCACGCCTCGTGCGACCTTGCCCGATTTGTAGACCGCGCCGGGCATCGGCAACACCCCCTGCGATGTCTCCCCGAAAATTTTTTCACAGGACGATTTTCCTTGACAGCCTGTCGGCGTTCTCGATCACGAAGCGCTTCGATCGCCTGCCTGGGGGCACGCGCCCGTTGAGCCGCCACACGATTACCGCGATGCCGTATTGCCAGTGCCGACTGGCGGCGGGGCGGCTGAGGCCAACATCCCAGCAGACCTTCTTCCACGGCGTGCGTTTGGCACGCAGCCAGACGATCCGCGCGTCGTCCTTCTCGAGCCAGCGAAGCCACAGCAGCGCTTCCTCGGCCTCGGTGATCATGCGCGGGCTGGGAAGCGGCCGGCGCATACGCGGCGTCTGCCCCACCTGATCGGCGAAGCTGTGGAACACCTCCGGCCACGCGCTGAAATACCCCTGCGGCCTTACGGGTGGCATCTGCCGGAACACCTCGGCCGCCAGTTCCAGTCGGTCCTGCACCCGTGTGGTGGTCCACTCACCCATGTCGCTCCTCCTCCCGCTTGCCATAGAGTTTCTCGCCCAGCTGGCGCACGAGCTCCCGCTCGGGCCAGGTCAACCGGTCGTCGTCCAGCGACACCGCCAGCAGGCCCTGTTCGTGCCAGCCGTCGCGCTTGACCTATTCGGGACTGCGTCGCCGCCCGCCGTAGCCCCTTGGTGTGAAGCGCATGGCCTTCATGCCATGCCTCCCCTGGTCTCGATCGCCCACATGAGGATGGCGATGGCATCGGCCTCGTTGTCATCAGCCGGGCTGAAGCCCCGGGCACGCGCGGCCTCGATCATCGCCTGTTTGTTGGCGTTGCCCTTGCCGGTTGCGTGTTTCTTGATGGTTCCGACCGCAACGCCCTCGTAAGGCACGCCACGCAGTTCCGCCCATGCCGTCAGCGTCGCCATGAGACCCCCATAAACGTGGGCTGCATCCGTTCCAGCATGCCGACGCACTTCCTCGAACCAGATCGCCTCGATCGGCCCCGACAGCCGGTCGATCTCGGTCAGCCAGTTGGTGAACCGCAGATAGCGCATGCCGCCGCCGTCAAAGCGCCGGGGCCTGAAGCTGACCGTGCCGCTGGTGATCAGCCCGTCATGTGCGCGCAAGGCCCAGCCGGTGGTGGTGCCGAGGTCGAGGGCAAGGATGGTGGAAAGGGGAATAGGCGCCTGAGCGGCGCGCCCGGTGGTGGTGGAGTTCCGGGTGTTCATGTTGAAGGCTCACGAATGGTGGGCCTTCGGCTTTGGTCGCCACAAGATATAGCAGCCCGCGCACCGGGCCCAAAGCAAAATCGGCGCCGAAGCGATGACCTGGGCGGAAAACACGCCCGAAGCCGTCTGTCCCAATCTCCTGGCGCCGTGGCCCAACCATTTTGGAGGTTGGGACCACTTATTATCATTGCAAATCAACGATTTGCGTGAAAATGGTCCCAACCTCGGTGTCCCCAACGGGGGTCCTACTCTTTTCGTATAGAAAACATGTTCCCGACGTTTTTCTTTCTCCCCCATGAATGTGTAGAAAAAGGTTGGGACCACGGGGTGAGGTTGGGGACAACCTTGAAATACAACGGTTTTTCGTGTCCCCAACCCCCACCAGAGGTTGGGACCAGGTTGGGACCACCGGGGGGGGGTGGGACAAGTTTCTGTTCCGAGGGTAGGATGAATCTGAAACACTCAAGGCTCAGCAAGGGGCGGAAAGCGACCAGACTGCACCGCAGCAGAGCAACCGCAGAAATGCCTGGAATGCGGCCAACTGTCGGTCGCACAGTCATTGTGTCCGACATGTGATTGCGGGGACACAGAAGGAGCAATAGCTATGGGCCAGGTATTTTGCCGTGCGAGGCCGTTAACGGAGTGAACCGTGTCAAAGAAGAAATTGAGCGCTGCCCTGCGCAACCTGTCCGAAAGCGCCTTCGATTTCCTTGTACGGTCGGTGGAGGAGATCAAGGCCCACCCGAAATACTCTGTGATCCACTTCGCTACGGCGGTTGAACTAATCCTGAAGGCTCGACTGATGCGGGAACACTGGACACTCGTAGTCGAACGGACTTCGGACGTGTCGGTTGATGATTTCCTGTCGGGGAAGGCGAAGACTGTTACTCAGGGCGATGCGATCAAACGGCTGAAGAACGCCTGCAGTGAAAACATTCCGCAGGATGCGGTTACGCAGTTTGCCCAGATCGCCGCACATCGGAATCGTATGATTCATTTTTTCCACGAGGCCGCAAGAAGACAGGCCGACGACAAACTGACGGAGGAGATCGTTAAGGAATTGTGCCTGTGTTGGTTTCACCTCGAACGTCTGCTGTCCGATTGGGACGATCAATTTGATGAGTTCGAAAAAGAAATCTCGACAGTAACTTGGCGAATGAAGCAACTTCGCGCCTATTTGCAGGTGGCGTTCGACCGGCTGAAACCGGACATTGACGCGGAAAAGAAGGCAGGCACGGTCTTCAAGATCTGTTCCGGCTGTGGGTTCGAAGCGGCAGCCGTAGCCGAAGTTTCAGAAGTTTTCTTTGAACAAAGATGCAAGGTCTGCGGCTTGGGTGAGTCGTATATCGAGATTCCTTGCCCGGGCGAATGCGGTGAAACACTGCACATCGATGGGCATAACGTCTCAGGAATGACCTGCGAGGAATGTGGATACGAGGTTACGAGCGAAGACCTGTCA
The DNA here is from genome assembly GCA_026997055.1 of Paracoccaceae bacterium. Lineage (GTDB taxonomy): Bacteria > Pseudomonadota > Alphaproteobacteria > Rhodobacterales > Rhodobacteraceae > JAAEUB01. The sequence continues at coordinate 4,717 of JALWJU010000239.1, forward strand.
GAGGCCTTGGATACGGAATTCTCCGATCCATCAGACTTTGAACCCCAAATCAACTGCGCCCAATGTTCCAGTCTTGGCAGCGTAGTGCAGCACGGCGAGACCTTTGTGTGTACTGAATGCCTCTATTCAGAAGATTCAGCGCCCCAATGCGACTGGTGCAACGAACGGCAGATCGGGGGCGGCGATCTGGAGTACAGCTATCATACAGGCTGCGAGTTCTGCGACGGTCACGCTGGTTGGACGAAGGATGACTGATCAAGACCAACTACAAGCTCCGGTTCAATGAACATCCCACCCCCCTCCGATAC
>JALWJU010000240.1 GCA_026997055.1 Paracoccaceae bacterium
GCGCGGGGCGGCGCGCGGGGCGGGCCCCTGCGCAGGCGAGGCCGGATGAAGCAGAACCGGAAGGGGCGAACTGGGGCATCGGATACATCCGCTTGTCATGGTTGTCGTCGGGCACAGACTAGGCCAGCCCCTCACGGGATCGCAACCGAATCCTGACGGAATCCGAACCGCGAAGACGAAGCGGGGGCGCCGCGCTCCGCGCCGTGGCTGGTCAGGAGCCCGGCGCGCCGTCCGGCATCGCTTCGCTGCGCCCGGCCCCGGCCCGGTTTCCCGGTCCGTAAAGCTCGGCCGCGCGCTCCTCGAAGGCGCGCACGATGCGCTCCATGGCCTCGTTGAAGACCACGCCGATCAGCTTTTGCAGGAGCGGATTGCGGAATTCGAAATCGACGAAGAATTCGACTTCGCAGCCCCCTTCCGCCGGGTCGATCCGCCACCAGGAGCGCAGATGGCGAAACGGGCCGTCGAGATATTCGGTGTCGATGCGCCGGCGGGCCGGATCCAGCACCACCCGGCTGCCGAAACGCTCGCGAAACACCTTGAAACTGATCACCAGATCGGCCAGCAGCTCTTCGCGCCCGTCGCCAAGGTCGCGCCGCGAGCGGATGCGCGCGGCCGCATTCCAGGGCAGAAAGTCGGGATAGCTGGCCACATCGGCCACCAGCTCGTATATCTGCTGCGGCGTATAGGGGAGCCGGCGTCTTTCGGTATGTGTCGGCATGGCGCCAAATCCATCGTGACCTCTGTGCGCACATGTCATAGGATCGGCGCGGATTTCAAGGGGGGAGCCCATGCCGACACGTCCTTACGTCATCGAGCCGATGATCTCGGCCAAGGCCATCGCTGCCCGGGTCGAGGCGCTGGCGCGGGAGATTCACGACGAATTCGCCGGCACCGACAAGCTGATCGTGGTCGGGCTTTTGCGCGGCTCCTTCGTGTTCATCGCCGATCTGGTGCGTGAGCTCGACCTGCCGGTGGAGGTGGATTTCATCGAGGCATCTTCCTACGGCAACGCCATGGAAAGCTCGCGCGAAGTGCGCATCCTCAAGGATCTGCGCGGCGAGATACAGGGGCGCGACGTGCTGGTGGTGGAGGATATCGTCGATACCGGCCACACGCTCAGGCATGTGGTCGGCCTGCTCAAGGCCAGGGGGCCGAGGAAGCTCAGGACCATCGCGCTGCTCGACAAGCCCTCGCGGCGCGAAGTGGACATCTCCGCCGACTGGATCGGCTTCGAGATCCCGGACGAATTCGTGGTCGGCTACGGCATCGACTTCGCCCAGCGCAACCGCAATCTCGACCATATCGGCAAGGTCCGCTTCACCGGGGAGGAGGGCTGATGGACCCGCGCTGGCTCTTGCGCATGGCCAGATGGGCGCGCCACCCGCCCTCGCCGGCCCGGGTCAGGCTGGTGGCGGCAATCGTCGCCCTGTGCCTGATCCTGTTCGCGATCGAGCGCCTGTTCGGCTGGCCCGAATGGCTGACACCTGCGCAGAGCGGGCGCTGGCGGCCCTGAGCGGCGCCGACTCACATATTGCCGACTCACATATTGTTGAACATGGCCGGGGAATTTTCGCCGTGCTTTTGCTGTATTCAGGTAACACATGACCAAGGAGAAACAGCATGCGCAGCAGACCCACCATCAGACCCACCATCGGCGCGGCGATCCTGGCCGCCGCCACCGCCACCCTCGCCCTGCCGCTGAGCGCCCAGGAGCCGGACTTCAAGCCCCAGATCACCGCCCGCAAAGCCCTGATGCAGCTTTATGCCTTCAATATCGGCCAGCTCGGCGCCATGGCCAAGGGCTCAGCCCCCTATGATGCCGCCGCCGCCGCCACCGCGGCGAACAATCTCGCCACCCTCGCCCGTCTCGACGACTCAGCCATGTGGCCGGCGGGCTCGGACAATTTCTCCACCGAAGGCACCCGCGCCATGCCCGAATTGTGGGACGACATGGCCGATGTACAGCAGAAGGGCGCGGCCCTCGCCGAGGCCGCCGATGCCATGGCCGCCGCAGCCGGCAACGGGCTCGACGCCCTGCGCGCGGCGATGGGGCCTCTGGGCGGGGCCTGCAGCGCCTGCCACAAGGCCTATCGCGAGCCCCGGTAAGGCGCGCTCATGCTGCGAAGGCTCAGGCGCGGCGCGGCGCTCGGCGCGGCGCTGCTGGCGGGGCTCGCCGGGCTGGCCGCGCTCGCCCTGCTGCTGACCCGGCCAGAGCGCGCGCCCGCCGATGCCATGGCCGGGATCGAGGGCGACGCCAGGCGCGGCGCGCGCATCTTCGATGCCGCGGGCTGCGCCGGCTGCCACATGGCGCCCGACGCGCCCGATGGCGACCCCGAGGCGCGGCTCAGGCTCTCCGGGGGGCAGGCCTTCCCCTCGCCCTTCGGCACCTTCCGCGCCCCCAATATCTCGCCCGACCCCGAAGCCGGGATCGGCCGCTGGAGCGCGCTCGACCTCTACAACGCCCTGCATTTCGGCACCTCGCCGGAGGGGCGCCACTATTACCCGGCCTTCCCCTATACCAGCTATGTCAATGCCAGCCGGCAGGACGTGGCCGACCTATACGCCTACCTGATGACCCTGCCCCGGGACGCAACCCCGAGCCAGAAGCACGAAGTCGCCTTTCCGTTCAACATCCGCGCGGGCCTCGGCCTGTGGAAGGCGCTCTTCCTGCGCCCGGGCTGGGTGGTGAAGGGGCCGCTCAGCGCGGAGCAGGCGCGCGGGCGCTACCTGGCCGAGGCGCTGGGCCATTGCGGCGAATGCCACACCCCGCGCAATGCTCTGGGCGGGCTCAGGCGCAATGCCTGGCTCGCCGGCGCGCCCATCCCCGGCGGGCGCGGGCGCTTCCCCAATATCACCCCGGCCCGGCTCGACTGGAGCCAGGCCGACCTGATCGAATATTTCACCAGCGGCTTCACCCCGGAATATGACAGCGCCGGCGGGCATATGGCGGTGGTGGTGCAGAATCTCGCGCTGCTGCCGCGCGAGGACCGGGCCGCGCTGGCCGCCTATCTGCAGGCGGTGGCGCCGGTGCCCGAAGCGCCCTCGTGAGCGGCCTCCCGGCGGCAGAAGCGCGCGCCCCGGATCATGACCGCCAGGAGGGCGCAAGTTGCCGCATCGCCCGAAGTCCGAAGACCGAAGTCCGACCCGGGCCCGGATCGCGCTGCCGAAAGCGAGAGCGAAACCCGGGCCAAGCGCCTGCTGCCGCCACGGTTTCACGTCCGGCTTCCCCGGGGGCGAACGCTCAGCGCAGGGTCTCGATCGGCCCCTCGGCGCGGCCGTGGATGAACTGGTCGAGGTAGGGATCGCCCGAAGCGTCCATCTCGCCGACCGGCCCGCTCCAGCGGATCTTGCCCGCATGCAGCATCGCCACCTTGTCGGCGATGGCGCGCACGCTGGTCATGTCGTGGGTGATGGTCATGGCGGTGGCGCCCATCTCGGTGACGATCTCGCGGATCAGTTCGTTGATGACCCCGGCCATGATCGGGTCGAGCCCGGTGGTGGGCTCGTCGAAAAAGATGATCTCGGGCTCGGCGGCAATGGCGCGCGCAAGCCCCACGCGCTTCTGCATGCCCCCGGAAAGCTCGGCGGGAAGCAGGTCGGCGACCTCCGGCCCGAGCCCGACCCGGCGCAGCTTTTCCACCGCGATTTCGCGCGCTTCCTCGCGCGGCCGCTTCAGCCGCCCGCGCAGCAGACGAAAGGCGACGTTCTGCCAGACAGGCAGCGAATCAAACAGCGCACCGCCCTGAAACAGCATCCCGAAACGGGCGAGAAAGGCGTCGCGCTCGGCCTCGCGCACATCCTGACCGTCGAGCAGAATCTGCCCGGAATCGGGCTCCATCAGGCCGAGGATGCACTTCAGCAGCACCGATTTTCCGGTCCCCGAGCCGCCGATCACCACCATGCTTTCGCCCCGGTTGATGGAGAGGTCCACCCCCCGGAGCACCTGCTTGGCGCCAAAGCCCTTATGCACGCCGACAAGCTCGATCATGCGGCAAAGAAGATGTTGGTGAGCAGGAAGTTGGCGGCGAGGATCAAGACCGCCGCCGCCTCGACCGAAGCCTTGGTCGCCCGGCCCACGCCTTGCGCGCCGCGCCCGCTGTTCATGCCGTGATAGCAGCCCATCAGGGTGGCGATGAAGCCGAAGGCCGCACCCTTGGCAAGGCTAGAGATCATGTCGGCGCGGGTCAGGAAATCCCAGGTGTTCTGGATATAGCTGCCCGGCGCGAAGCCGAGCGAGCCGGTCGAGACCAGAAAGCCGCCATAGATACCGATCACGTCGCCCACCGCCACCAGCGCCGGCACCACCAGGAGGCCCGCGAGCAGGCGCGGGGCGGTGAGGTATTTCATCGGGTGGGTGGAAAGCGTGACCAGCGCGTCGATCTGCTCGGTCACCCGCATGGTGGCGATCTCGGCGGCGATAGAGCTGGTGACGCGCGCCGCGATCATCAGCCCCACCAGCACCGGCCCCAGCTCGCGCACGATGCCGATGGCGACGATCTGCGGCACCACCGCCTCGGCCGAGAAGCGCTCGCCGCCGGCATAGATCTGCAGGGCCAGCGCGCCGCCGGTAAAGAGCGCCGTCAGCCCCACCACCGGCAGGCTGAGCCAGCCCACATTGAGGAGCGCGGCGGCGAATTCGCGCGGATAGAAGGGCGGGCGGAAGACATGCGAGAGCGCCTCAAACGCATAGAGCGTGACCCGCCCGATGGCCGCCAGCAGCCCGAGCACCGAGCGCCCGAGCGCGGCCAGCGGGGCGCTCAGCCGGAAGAAGAGCGCCCGGCTCATCCGCCCCCCCTGAGATATTCGCGCCGGTAGCGCGGCCCGAGGCCGGTCAGGATCTCGTAGCCGATCGTGCCCGCCGCATGGGCGAGGTCGTCCACCCCCTGCGCCGCGCCCAGCGCGGTGAGCTGGTCGGGCACCGGCTCCAGATGGCTCACATCCACCCCGATCAGGTCCATCGACACCCGCCCGAGCACCGGACAGGGCACATCGCCGTGAAACAGCACCGCCT
>JALWJU010000241.1 GCA_026997055.1 Paracoccaceae bacterium
TTTCGCAGCTTTTCAGCCGGGTCGGAGCCTCGGACGACCTGGCGCGAGGGCGCTCTACCTTCATGGTCGAGATGGTGGAGACCGCCGCCATCCTCAATCAGGCCGACGACCGCGCCCTGGTGATCCTTGATGAGATCGGCCGCGGCACTGCCACCTATGACGGTCTCTCCATCGCCTGGGCGACACTTGAGCACCTGCACGAGGCCAATGCCTGCCGGGCGCTCTTTGCCACCCATTACCACGAGCTTACCCAGCTTGCGAACACGCTTGATGGGGTCGAGAACGCAACCGTGGCAGTGAAGGAATGGGAAGGCGAGGTGATCTTCCTGCACGAGGTGCGCAAGGGCGCCGCCGACCGCTCCTATGGAGTGCAGGTGGCCCGCCTCGCCGGCCTGCCCGAAAGCGTGGTCGAACGCGCCCGGGTGGTGCTGGCGGCGCTGGAAAAGGGCGAACGCGAGAGCGGACAGCAAAAGGCGCTGATCGACGATCTGCCACTTTTTGCGGTCACCCCCGCCCCCTTGCCCCATGCTCCGGGCACATCCTCAAGGGTAGAAGAGCGCCTGAGCGAAATATATCCCGACGAACTTACGCCGAAACAGGCGCTTGACCTGCTCTATGAGCTCAAGGCGCTCTGCGCCGATCAGGTCTGAGCATCGTCTTTCGGCGTCGAAGACACACCGACCTGGGCCGGACGCAGCAGGCGGTCATGCAGCAGGAAGCCTTCGGCCATCACCTGGATGACGTCGCCGGCTTTGGTCCCCGGCATCGGCGCCTCGAACATGGCCTGGTGATAATCCGGGTCGAACCTGTCGCCCACCTTGGGCGAGACCAGCGTGATACCGTGGCGGTCGAAGATATTGAGCAGCTCGCGCAGGGTAAGCTCGACCCCCTCCACAAGGGCAGCGCTTACCTTGCCCTTGTCCTCGCCGGCGGCCTCGAGAGCGCGCTTGAGATTGTCATAAACCGGCAGCATGTCGCGGGCGAGCTTGCTGCCGCCGTATTTCTCCGCCTCGCGCCGGTCCTTTTCGCCACGCTTGCGGGCATTTTCCGCATCGGCCAGCGCCCGCATGAAGCGGTCGCGCATCTCGTCAAGTTCCGCACGCAGCTTCTCGGCTTCTGCCTCCGCGCTCGCCCCTTCGCCTGGTTCATCGGCTGCGTCGGCCGCAGCCTCATCGGCCATCAGCTCCTCGATGGCGGCCTGGACATCGTCCTTGTCGATATTCTTTTCGGTGTCGTTCATCTTCTGTCCTTATCCCCGGTCAGAGATCAGCTTTCCAACCAGCTCGGCGGTGTAATTGACGATCGGCACGACGCGCCCGTAATTCAGCCGGGTCGGCCCGATCACCGCTACAGCGCCGATAATCTTGCGCTCAGCGTTCATATAGGGAGAAACCACCAGAGAACTACCCGAAAGCGAAAAAAGTTTGTTCTGAGAGCCGATGAAAATGCGCACCCCCTCCCCGCTCTCCGTCAGGTCGAGAAAGCGGGCGATATCGCGCTTGCGCTCAAGATCGTCAAACAGGTGGCGGATGCGCTCCAGCTCGGCTTCGTCGGCGCCTTCGGTCAGCAGATTGGCCCGACCGCGCACGATCAGCCGCTCCTGGCCGGTCGCGGCGCTGTCCCACTGGGCCAAACCCTCTTCGACAAGCGATGCCGCGAGACTGTCGAGCTCCTGCTTGTGGCGTGCGATCTGCTCCTTCATCCGCGCCTTCAGTTCGCCGATGGTCAGGCCCTCGGCAATCGCATTGAGGTAATTGGCCGCCTCGCGCATGGAAGAGGGCGTCTGCCCCGGTGGCGGAGAAAACAGGCGGTTTTCCACATGGCCATCGGCGAAGACAAGCACGACAAGAGCACGATCCGGGCCCAGTGAAACGAATTCGATATGGCGAATCGGTGCCTCATGCTTGGGCGTCAATACAAGGCTCGCACCGGAGGTAATGCCGGAAAGGACCGAACCGAGCCGATCCATCATCGTCTCGACATTTGCGGTGTTCGAGGTAACCGTCCGGTCGATCTTTTCCCGGTCTTCGCTGGTCAGGTCATCAAGCTCCAGCAGCGAATCGACAAACAGGCGCAGACCCGTTTCCGTCGGCACCCGCCCAGCCGAAACATGGGGACTGTCAAGCAGCCCCATCATTTCGAGATCCTGCATGACATTGCGCACCGTTGCTGCGCTCACCTTCTCGCTGAGGTTACGGGAAAGGGTGCGCGAGCCTACCGGCGCGCCGGTCTCGAGGTAAGCTTCCACCAGCAGGCGAAACACCTCGCGGGCGCGTGCGTTCATGTCGTTCAGAATTTCTGCGCCTGTATTCATGCCATTCGCCTTGCCATCAGGGCCGGAGCATGGGAATCACCCGTTAAACACAGCAAAGGGGAAGGCCATGCGCCCTTCAGGACGTAAGATAGATGAAATGCGCGCGGTTTCAATCGAGACCGGCATCACCAAGCATGCGGAAGGCGCCTGCATGATCCGCATGGGCGACACCCATGTGCTGTGCACCGCCTCGATCGAGGCGCGGGTGCCGCCCTTCCTGCGCGGGTCGGGGCGCGGCTGGGTTACGGCAGAATACGGGATGCTCCCCCGCTCCACCAGCACCCGGATGCGGCGCGAGGCGGCAGCAGGCAAACAGGGCGGACGCACGGTGGAAATCCAGCGCCTGATCGGTCGCAGCCTGCGCGCGGGCACCGATCTGCTGGCGCTGGGCGAGCGCCAGATCACCGTGGATTGCGACGTGATTCAGGCCGATGGCGGCACCCGCTGCGCAGCGATCACCGGCGGCTGGGTGGCGCTGCGCCTTGCCGTGAACAAGCTCCTGAAAGCCGGCGAAGTCACCTCGGATCCGCTCGCCGCCCCGGTCAGCGCCATTTCCTGCGGTATCTATGCCGGGCAGACGGTGCTCGATCTCGATTATGCCGAGGACAGCGAGGCGGGCGTGGACGGCAATTTCGTCATGACCGGCGGCAAGCTGATCGAGGTGCAGATGTCGGCCGAGGGCACGACTTATACGCGCGCACAGATGGATGCACTGATGGATTACGCCGAAAAGGGCTGCGCAGAGCTCGCCGCCCTTCAGCAGAACGCGGTGGACTGATGCGGCGCTTCGAGGGAGACAAGCTGGTCATCGCCACCCATAATTCGGGCAAGTTGCGCGAGATTAGTGCCTTGCTGGAGCCTTTCGGAGTCGAAACCATCGGAGCCGGCGCGCTTGGGCTCGAGGAGCCGGAAGAGACCGAAGAGACCTTTGCCGGCAATGCCCGGATCAAGGCCCACTTCGCCGCCCGCGCCACCGGCCTGCCCGCGCTTTCGGATGACAGCGGCATCATGGTCGAAGCGCTCGACGGCGCGCCCGGCGTCCATACCGCCGACTGGGCCGAAACGCCGGACGGGCGCGATTTCGCCATGGCAATGCAAAGGGTCTGGGATCTGCTCGAAAAAAAACAGGCCCCGGAACCGCGCCGCGCCTCCTTCAATGCCACCCTCTGCCTCGCCTGGCCGGACGGGCATGACGAGCTTTTCGTCGGGCAGGTGCACGGGCGCATCGTCTGGCCCATGCGGGGGGAGCAGGGCTTCGGCTTCGATCCGATCTTTCAGCCTGACGGATACGACGAAACTTTCGGCGAAATGGACCCGGCGCAGAAACATGCAATCAGCCATCGTGCCGAAGCCTTTGCCAAGCTGGTGGCAGGCTGCTTTGGCGGATAAATGGCAAAAGGGCGGGTTCGGGCTTTATGTCCACTGGCCATATTGTGTCTCCAAGTGCCCGTATTGTGACTTCAACAGCCATGTGGCGCAAAGCGTCGATCAGGATATCTGGCGCGAGGCCTATCTTTCCGCGCTTACCCATTACGCGGCTGAGACTGGCGGGCGGCGCCTGGGCTCGATCTATTTCGGCGGCGGCACTCCCAGCCTGATGCGCCCGGATCTCGTGGGGGCAATCATCGACGCGGCACAGAAGTATTGGGTCTTTGACAATGACATCGAAATCACGCTTGAGGCCAATCCGGGCTCGGTGGAAACCGGGCGCTTTGCCGGATACCGGCGCGCCGGGGTCAACCGCGTCTCGCTCGGAGTACAGGCGCTGAACGATAAAGATCTCGGCAGCCTCGGGCGGAAACACACCGCCCGTGAAGCGCTGTCATCGCTGGAGGTTGCACAAACGCATTTTCAGAGGGTCAGCTTCGATCTTATCTATGCCCGTCAGAACCAGAGCTTGCGCGACTGGGAAAGGGAACTGACCTTCGCACTTTCATTCACACCCTCACACCTGTCGCTCTACCAGCTCAGCATAGAGCCCGATACGGCCTTCGGTGCTCGGGCCCGAGCCGGAAAGCTTGGCGGCCTGCCCTCTGAAGAGCTTGCCGCAGACATGTATGACATCACATATAATATATGCAAGAACAATGGCTTGGAAAGATATGAGGTGTCCAGCCATGCACTTCCGTCACAGGAATCCAAGCATAACATGATATATTGGCAGGCCGGCGACTATATTGGCGTCGGTCCCGGCGCGCATGGGCGGCTGAGCCTGGACGGAAAGCGCCTCGCCACCGAAACCCCCCATGACCCGACAGCATGGCTCAAACGCGCGATGAATGGCCCCGGCGAAAGCACCCGCCAGCCCCTGAGCGGCACCGAACAGGCCACGGAATACCTGCTCATGGGTCTTCGCACCCGCTCCGGTATTTCCCTTCGGCGGCTGAAGGCCATGGACGACGCCCTGCTCGCCCCAGACCCTCTGCGCCACCTCGAAGAACTCGGCCTGGTGGAGCAAAAAGGCGATACACTCAAGGTCACTCCCAAAGGCATGCCACTGCTGAATGCGGTCCTGCGGGAATTGGTCGCCTAATCCGGCATGCTTGGATCAAGCACCAGAGACAAACGCCGGCAGATCTCGTCCAGATCGTCAAAATTCCGGTATCTGATCGTGACCTTGCCCGAAGTGCCACCCGGCTTGTGATCAATACTCACTTTCATGCCCAA
>JALWJU010000242.1 GCA_026997055.1 Paracoccaceae bacterium
CAGTGGCAATGCTCACGCTTAGAATCAGGTGGAAATGCGTGAAGGTGTGACGGACCTGCTCGTCAAGCGCCCGCCAGTCGGCGCGGATCGGCGGCGGGCTGTCGGCAGACGTCTTTTCCCACGCGTCGCCGGGCCAGCCGAGCATTCCGCCCAGAAGTCCTTTGGCCGGGCGGCGCTCCATGAGCCAGGCGCCATCGGCGCGGCGAGCGATCCAGACCCGTCCGTGGCGGATGGGTTTTGCGGGCCTGGGCGCGCGCCGGGGCAGCGCTTCCTGGATGCCTCGTGCATGGGCCTTGCAGGCGCTGCGCCAGGGGCAGACGGGGCAATCGGGCCGCGCCGGTGTGCAGATGGTGGCGCCCAGATCCATCACTGCCTGGGCATAGTCGCCGGGGCGTGTGCGGGGGGTCAGGCGCGCCGCATGCGCGCGCAGGGCGGGCTTGGCGGCGGGCAGAGGCTCCTCGACGCAGAACAGGCGCGCCATCACCCGTTCAACATTGCCGTCCACCACCGTTTCCGGCTGGCCGAAGGCAATGGCGGCGATTGCTGCGGCGGTATAGGGGCCGATGCCGGGAAGCTTCAGCAAATCATTGTATTCGCTTGGAAATACCCCGCCCATCTCACGCGAAACCATCTGCGCGCATTTTGTCAGGTTGCGGGCGCGGGCGTAATAGCCGAGCCCGGCCCATTCGGCCAGCACATCGGCTTCGGGCGCGCGGGCAAGGGCATGGACATCCGGCCAGCGGGTGATGAAGCGGTGAAAGTAGTCACGCACCACTGCCACCCCGGTTTGCTGGAGCATGATTTCGGAGAGCCAGACCCGGTAGGGATCGGCCCGCGCCCCGCTCAGCGGCGGCACCCGCCAGGGCAGGTCCCGGGCGTGCCGGTCATACCAGTCCAGCAACCTTCCGGCAGGGGGCGGATCTGACAAGTTCGTTATCCCTTCTCGCTTTGGGCTGGCATGTGGGCGCCTTTACCGTAAGATAACGCCATGCCGAGGACATGCCAGAGATGAAACCGCAATATCTGAGAGAACGGGGCCGGGGCTTTGCCCGTGCGGGCAGGCTGGTCGAGGCCCGGGTGCGCGAGGCCGGGGCATCGCGCGGCTTTGCCGTGACCCGGCTGCTTACGCACTGGGCCGAGATTGCCGGGCAGGAGATCGCCGCCATTGCCCGCCCGGTCGAGGTCTCGTATGGCCGCAGCGGCATGGGGGCGACGCTTACGCTGCTCACCACCGGCGCTCATGCGCCGATCCTGGAAATGCAGAAGGAGCGGCTGCGCGAGCGGGTAAACGCGGCCTATGGTTATGCGGCCATATCCCGCATCCGCATCACCCAGACCGCGCCGACGGGCTTTGCCGAAGGGCAGGCCGATTTCGCCCCTGCGCCGGTGAAGCCGACGAAAGGGCGGCCGCACCAGCCGATCGGAGAACGGCGCGCGCGTGCAGCGCAGGTAGTCGAGGGGGTCGAAAACGAGGCCCTGAAGGCCGCTTTGGAGACGCTTGGGGCGAATATCCTCGCCCGCCGAAATTCTTGAAGGACAAACCGAAAAGGTAACACGGATGAAAAAACTCGCTTCACTGCTTCTTGCCGCCCTGGTGGTATTTGCCGGCGGATTTGCCGCTTTTGCCCAGGATACGGCTGCCGAGGTGCCGCTTGCGCCGGACATGACCATGGGCGATCCCGATGCGCCGGTCACCCTGATCGAATACGCTTCCTATACCTGCCCCCATTGCGCGCGCTTTCACGAAGAGGTTTTCCCGCTGCTCAAGGCCGAATACATCGATACCGGGAAGGTGCGCTTCATCCACCGCGAGATATATTTCGACCGCTACGGACTCTGGGCCGCGCTGCTGTCGCGTTGCGGTGACGGCACCCGCTATTTCGGCATGAATGACATGATCTACGGCACCCAGCGTGACTGGCTGGGCAATGGAGAGCCGCAGGAAGTGGTAAACAACCTGCGCAAGATGGGTCGCCTGGCCGGCCTGGAAGACGAGCAGATCACCGCCTGCCTGGAGGATGCCGACATGGCCAGGAGTCTGGTGGCGACGTTTCAGCATCACTCCACTGCCGACGAGATCAATGCAACGCCGACCTTCATGATCAATGGCGAGAAGTTTCCCAACATGCCCTACAGCGACATCAAGGAGGCAATCGAGGCGCATCTGGCGGCTTCGGTTTCGGAGTAGTCCGGGCCTTATTCCCGCAGCAGCCGCGTCAGGGCCTCGCGCAGGGGATCCGGATCGGCAAGCTGCAGGCGCACCGGCAGGGTGATGACCTTGGAGCGGAAGGACGCGGGCAGGCGCACCGCGTCCTTTTCCGTGGTTACCATCTGCGCATCCAGAGCCAGGGCCTCGGCCTCGAGGCGCAGGAGCAGCGCATCGCTCAGCTTCTGGTGGTCGGCCAGGGCTTCGCTGCGGCGCAGGACGGCGCCGAGTCCCCGGAGCGTGGCGAAGAACTTCTCCGGGTGACCAATGCCGGCAAAGGCCAGCACTTCCATTCCATGCCAGTCGATTCCGGTTTCCAGCGGCGCGAGCGCGCCCTGCAGGCGCGGGCAAGGCAGGTCGGCGCCCCATTGCGAGCCGAAGTGCTCCTGTGCCCGATCCGGGCCGATGCTCAGTACGAAATCGGCACGTTTCAGCCCGATGGGGACCGGCTCGCGCAGGGGGCCGGCAGGGATGCAGCGGCCATTGCCGAAGCCTTTTGCCGCATCCACCACGACGATGGCGAGGTCGTGAAAAAGCGCCGGATCCTGAAACCCGTCGTCAAGGATGATCGCATCGGCTCCGGCGGCAATGGCGGCGCGGGCGCCGGCGAGCCGGTCGCGGGCCACCCAGCAGGGGCCGAAAGCGGCGATCAGAAGTGGTTCGTCGCCGGTCTGTTCGGCTCCGTGGCGCTGCTCGTCCACTCGCAGCGGCCCCGTCTCGCTGCCGCCATATCCGCGCGAGATCACATGTGGCCGGTGCCCCATCTCCTGCAGCATCTGCAAGAGCGCGATGACACCGGGGGTCTTGCCGGTGCCGCCGGCATTGAGATTGCCCAGGCAGATGACCGGAACCGGCAGGCGTGTGCGCGTGCCGCGTGCCAGGCGCCAGGCCGTGGCTCGCCCATAGAGCCAGCCCAGGGGGGAGAGAAGCCGAGCCTTCCAGCCGGGGCGCCCGGGCGAGGTGAACCAATGAGCCGGCGCGCGCATCATACCCCCCGTGCGTCAAGCGCGTCATGGACAAGCTCGCACAAGCGCTCGCTGACCAGCGCGCCGCTGGTCGTCACATCCCAGGCGGCCTGTGCCATTTCGGCAACCTTGTCGGGGGCCAGCAGGTATTCGAGTTCGCGGGCAAGCTCCTGTTCGGTCCTGACTTCGCGTGCCGCTCCGATGGAGCGCAGCCGGGCGAAGCGCGGACCAAAGGCACCTGTTCTCGGCCCGTGCAGCAGTGCCGCTCCCAGCGCCGCGGCATGAAAAGGATCTTCGGGCGCTTCGTTGCTCTCGGTGAGGGTTCGGCCGAAAAAGGCGATCGGGGACAGGTGCAGCATCAGGCCCAGTTCGCCCGGCTCGTCAGCGATGAAGATCTGCGTGTCCTCGCCCGGCTCCTGCCCGGCCGAGCGCCGGGCGACGATCCAGCCCTCCCGTTCCAGCTCCCGGGCCAGTTCGGCACCGCGCCGGGCTTCGGAGGGAACCAGGATCAGCAGATAGCGGTGTGCCCGGCGTGAGACTTGGCGGTGTGCCCCGATTACCGGCGTTTCTTCCGCGCGTTCGAGTCTGACAGCCAGCCACACCGGGCGGGTCGCCAGCCGTTCGGCCAACCTTTCGCGTTCGGCTTCGGCGCATTCCAGCGGCGGCGGCAGATCGCGCAGGCGGCCAAGCACTTCGAGCCGATCTTCGGCCACGCCCAGGCGGCGCAGGTTGCGTGCCGAGCGTCCGTCCACGGCCAGAATATAGCTGAACCGACCAAAGATGCGGCGCGCCGATCCGGCAAACCAGCGCAGCTTGTGGAGCTTGTCATCGGGCATTGCCGCATTGGCCCAGAACAGAGGGACTGCGTGCCGGCTCAGGGCTTCGACGGCGGCGGGGTTCGGAGCCTCTTCCAGCCAGATGCAACTGTCCGGTTGCCAGTGCTCCAGCAGTCTGTCGAGACCCGGCCCTTCCTCATAGGGAAAATACTGGTGAAAACAGCGCACGGGCAGGTGCCCCTGCAGTGGCAGCTCCGGCTCGTAAACGGAAGTGGTCAGCAAGAAGTTCACCTCCTCACGCTCCAGCCGCAGCCGCTCTATCAGCGCCAGATGGTCGAGCGCGTCATTCTCGCGCGCGCAGTGCAGCCAGACCAGTGGCCCCTTCGGGCGAGTCGTGCCGGAAATGCCCAGCCGCTCCCGGCCGCGCTCCGGGTGTTCGCGCCCCTGTGCAAGTTCGCGTTCGAGCCTCTGGCGCGCGCGTGCCTCCTGCCGCCGGCCCCTGCCCGGCCCCAGAAGCGGCAAACCCGGTCGCGTGCCCACGGTATCCTACTCGCCCAACTCTTCGGTCGGCGATGCTTCCACCGCCTCGTCGCGAAGCCGGTGCAGATGGGCGATGAAGTAACGCATGTGGGCATTGTCCACGGTGCGGTGCGCTTCGGCCTTCCAGGCATCATAGGCGCTGGCATAGTCGGGAAATATTCCGACGATATGAATGTCATCGACATTGCGAAACACGTTATGCGCCGGGTCCACGAGTTCGCCGCCGAAAACAAGGTGCAGGCGTTGGGTCATGTGGCCTCTCCCCCTTCGGGTTGCTTCTGGCTTCCGCGCATCTCTAGCGCCTCACATGGCAGGGGGGAAGGGCTCACCCCGTCCCAGTGCGCCGATCGTGCCGATTACCCGCTCACCCCATGCAGATACACCAGGCTGAACGCCGGCGCGCCATGCTGGTAGATGCGTCCCGGTACTCCGCCCATGGAGGTATCCCGGGCGCTGACCCCTGGCGGATGGCCGCGAAAGAGCG
>JALWJU010000243.1 GCA_026997055.1 Paracoccaceae bacterium
GGAGGCGCCGGCGATCGTGCTGGTGCCGCTGATCGTGCTGCTGGGCGCGGCGGCGGGGGCGGCGGGCATGGTGCTGCCGACCATGCTCAAGACCCGCTTCGGCGCCGACGAGGTGGTGACGACGCTGCTTCTGAACTTCATCATCCTGATCTTCGTGCAGATGATGCTGGAAGGGCCGCTCAAGGATCCGATGGGCCTGGGCTGGCCGCAATCGCCGCCGATCCTCGATCAGGGGATGCTGCCGCAACTGCTGCCGCGGATGCGGGTGCATTCGGGGCTGATCCTGGCGCTGGTGCTGGCGGGCATCGCGCAGTTCATGCTGGCGCGCTCGGTCTGGGGTTTCCGGCTGCGCGCGGTGGGCGAGAACGCCGCCGCCGCGCGCCATGCGGGGATCGGCGTGGGGCGTACCATGCTGGGCGTGGCGGCGCTTTCGGGGGCGCTGGCCGGGCTTGCGGGCGTGGGCGAAGTGGCCGGGCTCAAGGGCTACCTCACCGCCGATCTGTCGCCCGGTTTCGGCTATACCGGCATCGTGGTGGCGATGCTGGCGGGGCTCTCGCCGGTCGGCGTGGTGGTCTCGGCGCTGTTCATCGCCAGCGTGTTCGTGGGCGCCGATTCCATGAGCCGGGCGATGGGGGTTTCGTCCTACCTGGCCGATCTGGTGGTGTCCATGTCGCTTCTGTGTGTGCTGATCGGCGGCTTTTTCGCCCGTTTCCGGCTGCGGCTGGGGCGCAATACCGGCCCGGGGGGGGCGCGCCATGGGTGAGATCCTGCAGATCCTGCTTGCCGACAGTTTCTGGGCCGCGAGCCTGCGCATCGCCACGCCGCTGATCTTCGGCGTGCTGGGCGCGCTGCTCTGCGAGAAATCCGGGGTGCTCAATCTGGGCATCGAGGGCATCTTCGTGGCCGGGGCCATGGCCGGCTGGATGGCGGTCTGGCTGGGGCTCGGGCTGTGGGGCGGGGTGCTGGTGGCGGCCTTCGCCGGTGCCCTGTTCGGGCTGATCCACGCGATCCTGACCGTGCCGCTGGGGCTTTCGCAGCATGTTTCGGGGCTGGGGGTGACGCTCTTTGCCACTTCGGCGAGCTATTTCGCCTATCGCACGGCGCTGCCCGATGTCGCCTCGCCGCCGCGCATCGAGCCGTTCCGCCCGCTGGACATCCCGCTGCTTTCCGATCTGCCCTTCCTCGGGCCGGTTCTGTTTCAGCAGACGGCGCTTACCTGGCTGGCGCTGGCGATGGTGGCGCTGGTGTGGTATGTGCTGGAGCGTACGCCGCTGGGCGTCGCGATCAAGGCGGTGGGCGACAATCCCGACAGCGTGGATGCCCAGGGGCTCTCGGTCCACGGGCTGCGCATCGGGGCGGTGGTGGCCGGCTCGGCGCTGATGGCGCTGGGGGGGGCGTTTCTTACCATGTCGGCCTTCGACGCCTTCTTCTTCGGCATGGTCAACGGGCGCGGCTGGATCTGTATCGCGCTGGTGATCTTTGCCTCATGGCGGCCGGGCAAGGCGCTTGTGGGGGCGCTGCTGTTCGGTGCCTTCGACGCGCTGCAGGTGCGGCTGCAGACCGAAGCGGGGGCGCTGGTGCCCGGGCAGGTCTTCCTGATGGCGCCCTATGTGCTGTCGATCCTCGCCCTGGTCATCGCCGCCCGGCGTGCCGAATATCCGCGCGCGCTGCTCAAGCCGTGGTTCAAGGGCCAGCGCTGAATGGCCGAAAACCGGGAGGTGCCATGTTCGACCTGATCGTGAGAAACGCCACCCTGCCCGACGGGCGAACCGGCCTCGACATCGCCTGCAGGGGCGGCAGGATCGTGGCGGTGGAGGCGGGGATTGCCGCCGAGGCGGGCGAGGTGATCGACGCGGGCGGCTGGCTCGTCAGCCCGCCCTTCGTCGATCCGCATTTCCACATGGACGCCACCCTTTCGCTGGGCAGGCCCCGGATGAATGTCTCGGGCACCCTGCTCGAAGGCATCGTGCTGTGGGGCGAGCTCAAGCCCCTGCAGAGCATCGACGAGATCGTTGCCCGTGCCCTGCGCTACTGCGACCTCGCCGTGAGCCGGGGGATCGGCGCGATCCGCAGCCATGTGGATGTGTGCGACGACGCGCTCAAGGGGGTCGAGGCGCTGCTCGAGGTGCGCGCGCAGGTGAAGGATTATCTCGACCTGCAACTGGTCGCCTTCCCCCAGGACGGGGTGCTGCGCGACCCGACGGCGCTGGGCAATCTCACCCGCGCGCTGGACATGGGCGTGGATGTGGTGGGCGGCATCCCGCATTTCGAGCGCACCATGGCCCAGGGCGCCGAAAGCGTGCGCCTGCTCATGGAAATCGCCGCCGAGCGCGGGCTGATGGTGGACATGCACTGCGACGAGAGCGACGATCCCATGAGCCGGCATGTGGAGACCCTGGCCTTCGAGACGCAGCGCCTGGGGATGCAGGGGCGCGTCACCGGATCGCATCTGACCTCGATGCATTCGATGGACAATTACTATGTCTCCAAGCTGATCCCGCTGATGGTCGAGGCCGGGCTGCACGCGGTGCCCAATCCGCTGATCAACATCATGCTGCAGGGCCGCCACGATACCTACCCGAAGCGCCGCGGCCAGACCCGGGTGCGCGAATTGCGCGATGCGGGGATCACCGTGGGATTCGGCTCGGATTGCGTGATGGATCCGTGGTACTCGCTGGGGACGGCCGACATGCTGGACGTGGCGCATATGGGGCTGCATGTGGGGCAGCTCTCTTCTCGTGAGGACATGGCGTGGTGCTTTGATGCGGTGACGGTGAATCCGGCGCGGATCATGGGGCTCGAAGGCTACGGGCTGGAGCCGGGCTGCCGCGCCGACATGGTGCTGTTGCAGGCTGGCGACCGGATCGAGGCGATTCGCCTGCGCGCGCATCGCCTGGCGGTGATCCGCGCCGGGCGGGTGATTGCGCGCAGTGCCCCCGTACGGACCGAATTGCACCTGGAAGGCCGCCCCGACGGGCTCGACCCGGCCGCATATGCCCCCGGCGGCTGAGCCCGCGCCATTGGCGACCGGCACCGGCATTCACGGCTGGCATTGGGGGGCTGGCCTGGGCTAGACTGGGGCCAATGCGCCGGGATCAGGGATCTTCCAGCTTCTTTTCTTTCGTTCCGGCCTCCGGCGGGATGCTCCTGCTGTGGGGCCTGGTGCTGCTGGCCAATCTGGCCATGGCGCTGGGCGTGGCCAGGCTGCGCTTCGATGACGGACTGGCCGAGGTCTTCAAGAGCAGCCGCCCCGCCTATGCGGCCTATCAGCAATATCTGGCGGATTTTTCCGTGAACGAGGGCGACCTGCTGGTGGTGTTCTCCGGGCGCGCCTTCGATGCGCCCGAAGTCTATTCGGCGATCCGCGAATTCGTCTTCGAAGTGCAGTTCGAGCCGGAGATCGCCGGGCTGGTGTCGCCGTTTTCCTTCGATCTGCCGGCGCCGGGCGATGCGGGCGACGGGGGAGATATGGCGGCGCGCCTCGATGCGCTGTGGCAGCAAAATCCCGCCTTTCGCCGCTTCGTCTCGCAGGACCGGCAGGTGGTGCTGGTGGCGCTGATGGCCGAGCCCGGGCGCAATGCCCATGCCACCGGCCCGCTGCACGAGCGCATCCTGCGTCTGGCCCGCGAGGCGGTGGAGGGCACCGGGATCGTGGTGCGCCTGACCGGCTATCCGGCCCTGCGCGACAGCGTGGTGGAGGCGGTGTTCGGCGATTTCGTGGTCAATGCGAGCATCGGCATCGCCATCGGTACCGCCCTCTCGGTCATCGCCCTGCGAAGCCTGGCGCTGGCGCTCATGGCCACGGTCAGCTCGGCCACGGCGCTCCTGTGGATGCTGGGGCTGTTCGGCTATGCCGGCCTGTCGGTCAATGTGGTGACGATCTCGCTGCCGGTGCTGATCCTGGTGCTGAGCTTTGCCTCGGCGATTCACCTGACGCTGGAGGTGCGCCGGCGTGCACTGGACGATGGCGACAGGCGCCCGGTGGCCAGCGCGGTGCGCCGGATCGGTCCGGCGGTGGTGCTGACCACGCTGACCACGGCGGTGGCATTCGCCAGCCTGATGACTTCGCCCTCGGCGCTGATCGGCGATATGGGGCTGGCGGGCGTGGTGGCCTGCCTGGCCTCGCTGGCGGCGGTCTTTTCCGTGCAGCCGCTGCTGCTGGCCAGCCTGGCGCGCCGGCCCGGCCTCGGGTGGCTGTTTGCCGGCAACCGCGGCAATGCCGCGCCGGTCTGGCGCCTGGCCTGGCTGATGCGGATCGGCACCGGCTGGCCGGGCACGGTCAGCGTGGTTTCGCTGCTGCTGCTGGGAGCGGCGATTGCGACCTATCTTCGGGTGGTGCCGGTCTATTCGCTCTATGACCATGTGGCGACCGGAAGCGATGCCTACCAGGCGCTGCTGCTGGTCGAGGAGGAACTGGCGCCGATCGGCTCGATCGTCTTTCCCACGGGCCTTGATCTGGAAAATGCGGACGATCTCGAGGAACTGCGCCGGGCCGAGCGGGTCCTGCGCCGCCATGTGGGCGGGCTGGAAGTGGTGTCGCTGGCCGGCTTTCTCGAGCCGGGCGCCAGCGTGGCGGACCTGCCCGAAGCCCTGCCCGAGATTCTGCGCGCCCGCCTGCTGGCGCGCGACGGCAGGACGCCGCTGCTGATGGTGCTGGTGCCCAATGAAGGCGCGGTGGCGGTGCGCGCCCAGGTCGATGCGCTGCTGGCAGCCCTGGCGGGCGATCCCGACTGGCCGGGCGAGCGCATCGGCGCGCCGACCGGGCTGCTGGTGGCCTCGGCCTATCTGTCGCGCGACATGCTGCTGGACCTGAACCGCTGCTTCCTGGTGGCGGTGGCGGTTTCGGGGCTGGTGGTGGCGCTCTGGCTGCGCAATCCGCTGCTCGGTCTGCTGGCACTGATTCCCAACGTGCTGCCGGTGGCGCTGGTGGGGGCGTGGCTGACCCTTTC
>JALWJU010000244.1 GCA_026997055.1 Paracoccaceae bacterium
CGCATTCTGCCACCAGCTTCGCATGTCCTTCGGTCGCCAGATCCACGGCTCGTTGTAGAAGCCGTCGGTGATCGGGGTGCGGTTCTGTGCCTGCCGGTCGGCGTCGGAGGCATAGAACCAGTCGTAGGCTTCCCCGCCCTCGATGTTGGCCTTGAGGTAGTCCAGATCCCGGACCGAGGCCCAGCCGGCCTGGGCATCCAGGTGGTCCGTGCCGTCGCGCCAGTCGGACAGGGGCAGGTAATTGTCGATGCCGATGAAGTCGATCTCCGGGTTTGACCACAGCGGATCGAGATGGAAAAATACGTCTCCGGAGCCATCGTTTGGCTGGTGGCCGAAATACTCGGACCAGTCGGCCGCATAGCTGATCTTCGTACCCGCCCCGAGGATGGCGCGCACGTCCGCCGCCAGCTGCTTCAGGGCGGTCACGGCGGGGAATCCGGCTGCGCTGTCGCGGATCGTGGTCAGGCCGCGAAGCTCGGAACCGATCAGGAAGGCATCGACGCCGCCTGCGGCCGCGCAGAGATGGGCGTAATGCAGAATGAAGCGGCGATAGCCCCAGTCGGCACCGCCCGTCCAGGTCACGGTCTCGCCCGAGACGGCGAAGTCGGAGGCCGACGCATTGCCGAAGAAGGCCGCAACCTGCGAAGCAGCGGCGGTCGACTTGTCCACGGTGCCCGCAAACGCGGCCGCCGGTGAACAGGTGATGCGCCCGCGCCAGGGATGGGCCGGTTGACCCACCGTCGCGGCGTTGTCGGAATACGGATCGGGCAACGAATTGCCCTCGGGAATGTCCATCAGCAGGAAGGGGTAGAAGGTGACCCTGAGCCCTCTGGCCTTAATCTCCCGGATCGCCTGCACCACCGAGAAGTCGGCCGGGGTGCCGCCGTAGTTCACCCGGCCCTGCGCATCTAGGCTGATGAGATGCGCGTTCGCACGGACCACGCCATTCACGGACCAGGTCTTTGGCGAGGTCACCTTGGAGGCCGTCTCCACGCCGGGCCTGATCCGGCAGTTGCCCGCGCGCAGGTCGAGGCCGAACCAGGAAACCACAAGCGACACGCTCCCGATGTTGGGCGCCGCCGCCTGCAGGTTGTCGAGCGCGGCCAGGATGTCGGGCCTGCCGGTCTGGTTATTGACGTTCTCCGAGGCGGTGTTGCCGCCTGTGCCCCGGGTGATCGGCTCGGTGGCATAGACGAACTCGCCCGAGCCGGGGATCATGGTGACCGCCCTGACCATCCCCTCGGCGGTGTCCGGCTCCACCAGCGGCCGGAACACCTCGAAGGACAGCTGCGGGATGCGGTTGCCAAACGGCGTGAGGTCGAACTCTTCGAACACCACATAGGCCGTGCCGCGATACGCGGGGGCGTTGCCCACGCCCATCTTCGCCTCGATGAACGGGTCGGGCTGCTGCGCCTCGTCGCCAAGATACAGCCGCCACGTCGCATTCTTCAGATCGAGCGGCTTGCCATCGGCCCATACCCGACCCAGCCCCGAGATCGGCCCTTCGCAGAGCGCGACGGCAAAGGACGCCGTGTAGCTGTAGCTGGTGGTCGTTACCTTCGGCCCGCCGCCCTTGCCGCCGCCCGAGGTCGAGATACTCACATGCTCGGTGAAATCGGTGGCCCAGATGATGTTGCCGCCCAGCCGCATCCGGCCCCAGACGCGCGGGATCACGGCGCCTTCGGTCGAGGTGGTGACCGCGAGGTTCTCGAGCCGCGCGCCTTCGATGCGCTGGCCGGGGGTGAATTGCGACACGATCCAGCTGTCGACGAGCGAACCCGCGGCGGAGCCGATCGCCCCGCCAATGGTGGCAGCGGACACGCCGAGAATGCCACCGCCAATGGATGCGCCGATCGCTGAGCCGGCGGAGGCAAGAAGGATCGAGGCCATGAGGGATCAGGTCTTCGGTGAAACGGGGAAACGAAAGGCGAAGGCGATGCGTCGGCGCCAGGGATCGGTCAGGGGTTCCTCGATGACGCCGGTGCGTTCGTAGGCGTGGATGAAGTGCGGACGCGTACTGTGGTGGGGACGCGCACCCCAGCCGCCGGGGGTCAGGATGCCTGCGTGCTTGGCAATCGCCCCCTGCCGCATGCAAAACAGCACAACGTCGCCGGTGCGGGCTTCATCAATCGGCAGTTCGATCATCGCCGTCCGCGCGGCCTCGGCCAGCACTTCATGCGGTCCCGCTTCGCCCCAGTCGCGGGAATAGGGCGGCACGGGCATGGGCTCGGGGCCGACGACTTCGCGCCACACGCCCCGGATCAGGCCGAGGCAGTCGCAGCCTACGCCCCTCACCGAGGCCTGGTCGTGATAGGGGGTGCCGAGCCAGCCGCGGGCGGCCGTCACGATGCGGGCGGGCATGATCCGGGCGTGATTTGTCATCGGGATTGAACTCGGTTGTTGATCGTTTCCCGAACCCGCCGGATCGGCTTTCGAAGATCGGCAACAGATATCGGCAAGAAGTTGCGTTTTCTTTCTGCAACGCATTATATTGGCGCATGTTTTCCAATCGCGAGATCGGCAATGACCCTCGAGACACCGGCCCGGATCGAACCCTGCCTCTTCGAGGACAGGATCCCTTCCGACCTCGCGGACCTGACCGTCGAGATCCAGCAGGCTGCGGACGGACTTGGCCGCAACCTCCATCCCGACAGTGCGGCCGAACTGGCCGACATGGTCCGGATCATGAACTGCTACTATTCGAACCTGATCGAGGGCCACAACACCCGGCCCCGCGACATCGAGCGCGCCCTGGCCGGAGCCGAACTGGAAGCGGAAACCCGGCCGCTGGCCCTGGAGGCACGCGCCCATGTCATCGTCCAGCAGCAGATCGACAGGGCCTTTCGCGAGGGCACCCTGAAGGCGCCGACCTCGCGCGAATTCCTGTCATGGGTTCACCGGGCCTTCTACGAGAACATGCCCGAAGAATTCCGCCACGTTGACCACCCCGACGGACGGCGCGAGGAAATCATCCCGGGGCACATGCGCGAAGCCGGGGACCCGGAAGTTGCGGTCGGGCGCCACCAGCCGCCCTCGTCCCATCGCGTGGCGGATTTCATGGCGTATTTCGAGAAACGCTTCGCAATGGCCGAAAGGTCAGCCAGCAACCGCATCATCGCCATTGCCTCGGCCCACCACCGTCTGAACTACATCCATCCCTTCGCCGACGGCAACGGGCGGGTCAGCCGGCTGATGTCGCATGCCATGGCGCTCCGGGCCGGGATCGGCGGACAGGGCCTGTGGTCGATCTCGCGCGGGCTTGCGCGCGGTCTGCAGGACCCGGGCGAATACAAGAGGATGATGGACCTTGCCGACACGCCGCGCCAGGGGGATCGCGACGGGCGGGGCAACCTCTCCGAGGCCGCGCTGCACGCATTCTGTCGCTGGTTCCTGCAGGTGATGCTCGACCAGATCACCTTTTCCGCCCGCCTGTTCGATCTTGACGGGCTGGAAGAGCGGTACCGCCGCCTGGTGCGGGACGTCCTGCCCGACAAGCGCGCCCCCGAGCTTGTGTCGGCGGTGCTCCGGCACGGCTCGCTCGAGCGTGGTGATGCGGCGCTGGTGCTGAAGGTTTCCGAGCGCTCTGCCCGCAACACGCTGTCGGGCCTGACGAAGGCGGGTTTCCTCAAATCGCGCTCGCCGAAGACTCCGGTGCGGATCGCCTTCCCGCTGGAATATCGCGAGCGCCTGTTTCCCAACCTGTTCGCGGATGGCGAGCTGAACGTCTGAACCGGTTCACAGCACCACCCCCGCGTTGTCCTCGCCCTTCGCCGCGTAGCGGATCACGGCATCCTGACCCGGGATATGCGGGAAGCCGCGGAAGTTGACGGCATTCCCAAACTTTCCCTTGCAGGTCTCGAAGGCCTTGTCGCAGCCGGCGGTGATGTCGAACGTGTCGCCCGCGCTGATGCCAAGCACCGGGGCCTCCAGCAGGGTGATGGCGACGTCGGCCGTACCGACCGCATGGCTCAGCACCTCCGCTTTGCGCTCGGCATTCGCACCTGCGGTCCAGGTCAGCGTGCCCAGCGCGAACCAGCCGTCGGCATAGGCCGACAAACCCGACACCGTGAAGCTGCGATCACCGGTGACGGTCACGACGGTGCCGCTGCCCTTCCATGCCGGATCGGTCAGGTCCACCCCGCAGCGCGCATCGCCCAAGGCCGCATCGCAACTCGCCTGAAACGTCCGCCCGACGCTCTGGTTCAGGACGTGGGCCAGCGAGCGCATCTCGGCGACGAACTGCACCCGGCCCCGGCGCACCTGCCCGATGGCGCCACGGCGCATCAGCACCCGCTGGCTGGTGTCCTGCCAGTTCACGCGCCAGATCTCGACCTCGGCATTGTCCCAGCGCCCGTCGAGAATGTCGGCCTCGGTGATGGTGGTGGAGGTCAGCACGCCCTCTGCGTCCTGCGCATCGACCGACAGGTCGGAACCGGTCCTGATCTCCGAGGCCGTAAAGCCCGACTCGGGCTCGAACATGGTGCCGTCAAACGTCAGCGGCAGATCGTGTTCGGTGAAGCCGAACACCTGCCCGTCCGCACGCGTGAGCCGCCAGCACCAGGCCAGCGTCGTGGTGCCGGTGTCCAGATGGGCCTGCAGACTGGTGGGGAGCTGTTTTGCCATCTGTTTGTCACTTGATCTGTATATGCGTTGTCTTTACATACCGGGTAGGACTTACCCATGGAGGCACCCATGCCCACCACACAGACACAGGGCTCAGGCACGCGCAGATCGCTGATCAACCTGCGTGTCACGTGCTCCGAGCGCGACATGATCGACCGCGCGGCTTCGGCGCTCGGCAAGAACCGGACCGAGTTCATGCTCGAGGCGGCCCGTCGCGCTGCCGAAGAAGTCCTGCTCGATCAGGCCCTGTTCCGGCTGGATGCCAAGCGGCTTAAAGCCTTCCGCGCGGCGCTCGACGCTCCGGCCAATCCGCCCGAGGCGCTGCGTGAACTGATGAAGCGCAAGGCACCCTGGGAGGGATGAGCGCGTCGGACGCGCCCCTTCGGGCCCCGGAACTGCTGACTGGCGCACACGAACTGGAGCCGTTTTCCTGCGGAGAGCCGGGCCTCGACCAATGGCTGAAGCGCCGTGCCCTGGCCAATCAGGCTTCTGGCGCATCGCGCGTCCATGTGGTGTGCCGAGGCAGGGCCGTGGTCGGCTATTACGCGCTTGCCGCCGGTGCCGTGGAGCGGGACGACGCCCCAGGCAAGCTCCGGCGCAACATGCCCGCGCCCATTCCGGTGATCATCCTGGGTCGGCTGGCCGTCGACAGACGTGAACAGGGTGGCGGTCTCGGGGCCGCACTTCTGAGGGACGCCTTGCTGCGCGCCCTGAATGCATCGGGCGAAATCGGCGCAGCGGCGGTCCTTGTGCATGCGCTGAATGAAGGCGCCCGGGCATTCTATCTGCGCCACGGGCTTGTCGAGAGCCCGGCCGATCCGCTGGTTCTGATGATCCGCATGAAGGACATTGCCGCCGCTCTCTGAGCGGACGGACGCAGGGTTCATCGCCGGACCTCGATCAGGGGAATGGAGGTGATCGAACCCAGCCGCTCGATGTCGAGCGTCACGTCGAGCGTGTCCGTGTCGAACCGCACCGGTACGTCGAACTCGAAGCCGGCGGTGATGGTGGCGCCAGAAACAGGGGCGGTGGTAAAACTGACGATGCCTGTGGTGGTGTCCACGGACCAGCCGGTGGTCTGCTCGGCGCCGTCGATGGCCACCAGCACGGTCCCGTCCACCGGCTTCGTAATCGTCCGGATCCAGGTCTGCGACCCGGACGCGTACGCCTTCACCAGCTGGAAGTCGGTGGTGGCGCCGTCCCCGGTCCCGACGCTCTGATCCGTCGCTGCGGGCGTTCCGGACGGCAGACAGGACTTGTAGTCCGCCCAGTCCTTCCAGCGGAAGCCATAGAGGCGACCGTTCCGCGCTTCGAAGAAAGCCACGACGGCCGCGAGATCGTCGACCCGACGGATGCCGTAGGCTGCGTCGTAGCGCCGGCGCGAGTTCGCCCAGCTGGCATTGCGCTCCTCGTCGCCCGAGGCCAACTCCACGATCTGCGTGCGCCGCTCCGGCCCACCCCGGGCACCGCGGCTGATATCGTCGGGAAACCGAACTTCATGAAAGGCCATGGGGATTTCCGATTTGTGATGTCTGATTGATGATGTGGGAGGTCAGGGGAGCCGCAAATCGCAACTCAACAATCGCAAATCCGACATCACATCCCCCGTCTGCCCAGCGACACCGCCCGGGCGATGTCCGCCGCGATCTGCGTGCGGGATTGCCGGAAGCTTTCGGCATCGCGGGTCTGGATGGTGATGTTCACCGGGGCCGCACCCACACCCGCCGCCACCTCGCGCCTGGACAGCACCCGCTCCCCGCGCTGAAGAATCGCCGGAACCTCATCGGGCCTGAGGCCAACCCATCCGCCCCGGTGCATCCGCGGCGCGCCGGCGAAGGCCAGCGCCGGAACCGCCCGCGTCGGGCCGCCGGCGCCCACAACACCGCCGGAGTGCAGGACGGAGGCCAGCAGCCCGCCGGTTCCGCCAAGCCCGCCCAGCGCGCCGGACAGGGCGTTTGCCAGCGGACCCAGCAGAAACCGGCGAGCCGAGAGCTGCGCCAGATCGGCGAGCATGGAGGTGACCAGCGACCGGAAGTCCAGCTTGCCGGTGCGCACGAAGTCGCCGATGGCCTGTTCGGCGCGGTGGAATGCGCCGACGAGACTGTCGCCCAGCCCCTTGCCGAGATCGAGCGCCTTCTCGGCATAGGACGTCAGCGTCTCCTTCGCCGCGGCCAGCCCGGTGGCCTGTTTCTGCAGCTCCGTCCTGAGGGTCCGCACGCCCGCAGCCGCCTGCCGCTGCGCGCGGTTCCAGGCGGTCAGCGCCTCGCGGTTCTTCGCCACGGCCTCGGCATTGGCCACGTAGGCCTCGCGCTGGCGGCGCAGGCCTTCCTGCAGGATCGGATCGGCGCCGGAAATATCGCCCACCCGGGCATCGAACCGTGCGCCGGCCAGGGCCTTGGCCAGCCCCACCGGGTCGTCCTTGTATTTCAGCCGGATTTCGCTTTCGCGCAGCGACGAGAGGCCCTGTTGAACCAGCGACATGGCGTTGCCGGCGGCGCGGGCCAGCTCGTCGGCCAGAACCGTGGCCTGCGCCGCCGTGGCACCCACCGAAGCCCCGGCCTCGTCCATGGTCGAGCGGAAGCGAACGGTGGCCAGCGCCGCGTCGGTCAGCTGCTTCAGAAGCGTGCGCTGTTCGGCGGTCATGTTTTCCACGCCGCCCAGCGCGGCGGTATAGGCCTCGCGCAGCCTCTCCAGCGCCACTGCCTGTTCCTCGATGCCCTTCGCGTCGCGCAGATCGGCGATGGCGGCGGCCACCTTTCCGGCCTCCTTGAAGGTCATCCCGAAGGCGTCGCGCAGACGGTAGATCGGGCCGGTCAGATCGCCGAGCGCCTCGATGTTGCGCTGCATGTCGGAGATCTGCCCCATGATCTCGAGGTTGCGGGCCGCATTCCCGCCCACGTCGAGCCCTTCGGCCAGCAGCTTGCGCTGCTCTTCGCGCAGAGCCGCGATGCGCTCCCGGTAGCTGGCCAGCACCGCCGAGACATTCTCGACGTCCCGGCGGGTCATGGTGCCTACGTCGCCCAGCGCATCGCGCGCCGCCGTCAGGCCCTGGGCGATGCTGTCGAGCGCCTCGAGCTTGGCCAGATCGCGCTGCACGGCCAGCAGCGCACGGGCCTCGCCCGCCAGCACGCCGTATTTCTGCACCAGTTCGTCGGTGGGTGCGGCCGCTTCCTTCGCGCTTGCCGCATAGGCCGACACCGCCGCATCGAGCCCCTTGACCGTCTCGGACAGCTTCTTGCCGGTGTCGGCTGCGTCCAGCATGTCCACGACGAAGGGCCCCAGCACGGCCGCCACGGTGCCGATGGCAATGCCAAGCCCGCCGAAGCCCAGCAGCAGGTCCGGCATCTGGATCGAGAGCGCGCGCAGGTAGTCGCCGGTCATGGCCCCCTGCTGGGCCACCTGGTTGAGCTGCAGCCCGACGTTGCGCATCGCCCAGCGCGCGGATTTCGAGCCGCGCCCCAGCCCACCCATGCGACGGTTGAGGTTGTCCACCTCGCGGCCGACCATGGCGAAGGAGCGGCGGCCTTCCTGCCCGATGCCGCGGAACTCGGCGCGCACCTGCCTGCCGCCGGTGGCGCCGATCCGCACGCTGACGCGTTTTTCCGCCATCTCCATGGTTCCTTGATTTGCCAGGCGATCTGGCGCACATCACGGGTTCCGAACACCCGGGAGCAATGCCATGCCCGATACCGCCATTCTTTCGAAGCAGTTCCGGCTTTCGATCCCGCGATCGATCTGCGCGACCCGGAACTGGACGCCCGGCCAGACATTTGCGTTCATCCCGAAGGGCGCCGGCGTGTTGCTGGTCCCGGTTCCCGCGAGAGACGATCTGAGCGGATTGTCGAAGGGTGCCAGGAACAGGGCAGCGCGTGATCGTGCCGACCGCTTCTGACCGCATCAGCCATTGAATGCGCGGATCGGGTCAATTTTTTCGATCAGCCCAACCCGGGTTCCGCATTCTCTCCATTCCGTTCGTTAACTTTCCGCACCATCACCGCCTCGATCGGGGGCAGGAGGTGGCCGACCGCCGCGGAATCACACCCCAGCGCCCGGGCCAGAGCCAGCGCCGCGCCCATGTCCCAGCCGATGACCCCGCCCGAGGGCGCCACCCGCAGCTGCCCGCCGAGCCGACCCACCAGATCCCAGACCTGTGCGCCCTCATACGTCTTTGGTGCATTCAGCCGGCGCGGGCATTCTTCGCAGATTTCCTCACAGGCGTCGCAGTAGTCTCCGCCCCCGCCGAACTCCCATTCGGCGAGGGCGGTGAGACGTTTTTTTCCTGCTCCAGCGCATGGATCGGGGCGACATAGAGCGCCCGGAAGGCCAGCCACACCCAGGGCACGTCCATTAGCGCGTCCACGGTCTCGGGGGCGGGCTGCTCGATCACCTTGCCCTCGGCATCGCCGACGCCTTCCCATGCGACGATCACCCGCCGCGCCCAGGCCTTCACCTCGAGAACGCCGGCATCGATCTCGGGCTCGTCCTCAAACGCGCCGGCCTCGGCCATCTCGCGCCACACTTCGGTGGCGATGGCGCTGACGGGCGGCAGCACCTTCACCCGCACGCTGCGCCCGAGGTCGAGCCAGCGGGGTTCGTTCGACAGTTCCAGCCTGATCATCAGTACCCCGCCACCTGGTTGTTCAGCACCACCGTGCACATCTGCCCGGCCACGACGTCATGGGCCGCCTGCCAGTCGAAGCTCGCCTGGATGCCCTGCGGGCCCTGGATCTCCACCCTCGGGCGCGGCAGGTAGACCGCATGGGCGGTGATGGTGAGGCTCTGGGTGGGCGAGAGCGTCCAGGAGAACTCCAGCTCGGCCGCCGTGCCGTTCAGCGCCTGATCCATCAGGGTGGTATCGGCGAAGCGCACGTCGATCCGGCCCGTCAGCGCGGCGATGGAAGGGTCGGCCCCGTCTATGCGCCCGTCGTTGCGGATGGTCTCGATCCGGTCGAGGTTGTTGGCATAAGCAAGCTCGGCCGAGACCACGTTGCCGAGGTTCACCCCGTCGCGCATGATCCCCCCGTTGAAGTGCCCGAAGCGCTGCAGGTTCCACGCGCTCGGCGTGCCGGCCTGACTGGTCGTGGCCACCGCCTCGCCCTGGGCCACCAGCCCGACGGTGGCGGTCAGAAGGCCGGAGCGCTCCATGCGCATACCCAGCCGGTCGAGCACACATCCCGAATACATGGCAAATCGCGGCACCTCGGGCATGCCGACCTCGATGGACATGCTGGGCAGCGACCAGCTGCCGGAAGTCCACGTATGGGTGTAATCCGGCGCGGTGCCGGTGGTGGTGGGATCGCCGAAAGCCGCCTTGAGCCAGAAGCCCAGCGCCTCGATGTCCACCGGCACCTCGATCTCGCCGTCGGCGGTCACCGCGTCCTTGATCGGCGGCAGCGGGTCGCGCCCGTAGCCCAGAAGCTCGCTCTCGATCAGGGGCTGCTCGGCGCCCAGCGAGGCGCTGGCAAAGGGCATCTGGAAGAAGCCGCCCGCCGGCGCGGTGCCATAGGTGGTTTCGAACGCGGCCGCGAGCTGCGACCGCGCGCCTTGTGCGCGTGCCATGGTTCAGTCCTTTCGGTTATGGAGGGGTCAGGCCAATGGATCGGCCGTAACGTAATGCAGCGTCACCGGGATCACCGCGGCTTTCAGGGCCTGTGCGCCGTCGACGGGCAGGTCCACCGGCTGCGGCGCCTCCGGTTCCACCCAGTCGCACAACCCGCCCAGCGTGCGGTCGGCGGCCAGCGCCGTGCCGATGGCGGCGGCGAGCGCGTCGAACGCCGCATCCCGGTCGGCGGGCGTCTTGCCCTGCACGATCACCTCCACCTCGGCGCGGTGCCGCCAGTGATATTGCAGCGGCGACATGGTGACCTCCGGTTCCCCCGGCTCGCCGTCGCGCAGGATCACCAGTCCGCCCGCCGGCACCCGCTCGGGCAGCACCTCGCTGCGCTGGACGGTGGCGCCGGGGATGGTTTGCAGGGTGGTGAGCAGGGCCTGCAGGATGGTTTCGCGGGGGGTGGGCATGGTTCTGGCTCGCTGGTTTCTCAGCCCATGGTTTCAGTTCTCTACTGCTGTGGTCTGCCCGAACGACGCCCGCATCAGACCTCCGCCCCCAGGGCACTCTCGAGATTGCCGAGAACCCGCACCAGTTCGGCCCGGCGCAGGCCCGGGTGGGGGATGACGAGGGCCCGCTCGAAGGCCTCGCTGAGCAGCGCACCCTTGGGCAGGGTAGAGGTCAGCAGGCCCAGCGCGGCCCGGGTGTCGCCCGTCGCCGGGTCTTCCTCCTCCGAGAGCGCCACCGCCTTGCGCAGGTGCCTCAGCGCCGCCTGGCGGGCCTCGCGCGGGGCGATCTCCTCCGACCAGTCGCCGCCGAAGGCCACGTTGGAAAGCTGCGAGATACGGTCCATCCGTCCTCTCTCCTGCGGGATGATTGGGCTTGAACGGGCAAGAACATTAGTAGAACATTTGCCCTGACCCCGCCAGATACAGGATCTTGTGCATGGAACCGTTCCGCATCCTCTATCTCGACATGAACTCCTTCTTCGCCTCGGTCGAACAGCAGGAATCACCCTCGCTGCGCGGCCGGCCCCTCGCCATCACCGCCGTCGAGGGCGGGCATGGCATCTGCGTTGCCGCCTCGATCGAGGCCAAGGCGCAGGGCGTGCGCACCGGCACCCCCGTGGCCGAGGCCCGGCGCATGGCCCCCGGCATCGTCTTTCGCCCCTCGCGCCACCGGCTTTACGTGCGCTACAACCTGCGCCTGGCCGAGATCTTCGACCAGATGGCCGAGCTCGAGCGCATCCGCTCGGTGGACGAGTTCCAGCTGCGCCTGTCCGGCCCGGCCACCACCGTGGAGGGCGCGCGCGCCCTGGTGGAGCGGATGCGCGCGCGCGTGCGGGCGGAGATCGGCCCGGCCATCCGGTTCTCGGCCGGGATCGGCCCCAACCATCTTCTGGCCAAGATCGCCGGCAAGCTGGAAAAGCCCGACGGCTTTCAGTGGCTCCACCGCGACAACATGCCCGGGCGGCTGGCGCAGCTGCGCCTCGAGGACCTGCCCGGGATCTCCCGCGGGATCAGCCGGAAGCTCGCGCGCGCCGGGATCTTCACCATCGAGGCGCTTTACGATCTCGACCCGCGCCATGCCCGCATGATCTGGCGTTCGGTCGAGGGGGAGCGCTTCGTCCGGGCCCTGCAGGGAGAGAACATCCCCCTCCTGCCGACCCGGCGGCATGGCTACGGCAACAGCAAGGTGCTCGCTCCCCAATACCGCGTTCCCCGCGAGGCCTGGCTGGTGGGCCGCTGGCTGCTTGGCAAGGCCGCGGCCCGCATGCGCCGCGATGGCCGCCTGGCGCGGCGGCTTTCGCTGATGGTCCGGACGGTGAGCGGGGGCCGGTGGTCGGGCGCGATCCGCACCATGGCGACCGCCGACACGCCGTTCCTGCTCAGGCTCTATCGCCAGCTGTGGCAGCGCATGGCCCGGGAGATCGGGCCTTGCCGGATCCTCTCGCTCGGGGTGCACCTGGGCGAGGTGATCGACCTGGTCGGCCGGCCCGGGGATCTGTTCCTGCCCGTGCCCCCCGGCGAGGCGAGCCGCCGCGAGCGGCTCTCGAGCGTGGCCGATGCCATCAACCGCCGCTTCGGCCCCGGGACGATCAGCTTCGGCATCGAACGCCCCCATCCGGGGTTCTTCGAACGCGGGTAAGGGCCTGGAAGGGGCGGGCATGAGCGTCTCGGTTCGGGAACCCGGGTCTTCAGTCGTCCCGGCGCACCAAGTCCGTCAGCCGCGCCGGCAGATCGCGCCGCCCGTGCAGGAAATCCACGACGATGACCTGCTCGGGCTCATCCACGAACACGATCAGGTGCTGGCCGCAGCGGGTGAAGCGCAGATCTTCGGGCAGGCGCGGATCAATCACCTTGCGGCAGCTCTGCCATGGCGCCTCGCCGCGTGCGATCGCCGCGCAGCGCTCGATCAGGTCGGCCTCATAGGCCTCGGCCTGACGCGGACCGAAGGTCTGACAGGTCCAGAGCGCGATGTCGACGAGCGACGCCTCGGCCTGACGCGTCAGGCGCCACGGTTTGCCGCTCACCGGCGGGACCGGGCTGCGTGGAAGGCCCGCCTGATGGCGTCTTCACCCGAGCCCTCGGCAAGATCTCCGCGACGGGCCTGGTCCAGACCGGTCTCGAGCCGCGCGCGCAGGGCATCGAGTTGCGCCTCTTCGCGCTCCAGAAGCCGCAGTCCCGCGCGCAGGGCCTCGCTGGCATTCTGATAGCGTCCCGACGCAACCAGCCGGTCCACCAGCGCGGACTGGCTTTCGGTGAGCACGACGTTTCTCGTGGCCATGGCGCATTCTCCTTCATTGGCAATATATGCCAACAGAGGGAGGTTTTCCATCCCGGCATTACGAACGCCACTGCTGCACAACCCACTCCGGCACCTTGCCCGCCACCGCCTCCGCCGCGCCCATCAGGTCCAGCCGCTTCGGCAGCTTCACCTGCGGGACCAGCACGAAGATCGGAATCACGACGTTCCTCCGGAACCGCCGCTTCGAGGCCTTGAAGCTCAGCGGATCGGATGTCCGCCGCGCCCGCGCCGTGCCGTCATCGACCAGCAGCGGAAAACGCCCCTTGCGGTAGACGAAGCGCAACCGCCGTCCGGTGCGTTCTTCCCACAGCAGCGGGGTGATGCGCGCATTCCGCGGGCCCCGCATCCGCCTGGCCACCCGATCGATAGGGATCGCCAGCCAGAAGCCCTCCTTCGAGCGGATCAGCGCGCCGCGCTCGAACGCCCCCACGATCTCGGGCGCCTTCGACCAGATCAGCGCCGCCGCATCCATGCTGACGGTGCCTTCCGGATAGCGCCTGGCGCGGATGGTATTGGCCAGCCGACGCCCCAGCCCCGCGCCCCTGATCTGCTGCCGCCAGCCGCGCTTCACGGCGCGGCCGGCCCTGTCCATGGCCCGCGTCACGGCCCGCTCGCCCGCGAGATACTCGCGATGCAGCGCGGCCTGCAGATCTTCTTCCGTGCGAAAGGTGAGCCTCATGCGGGCACCAGTTCCAGGGTCCAGATGAGCCGATCCCGGTCGCGCCGGGGCTCGCCCTGGATCACGAAGTTCTCGGCGCCGATGCTGATGCCATCCTCGGGCCTGGGGTTCGCCATCTCGGATGTCCGCACATCGACCAGCGTGGTCTCCGACAGGATCTGCGCAGACCCGAAGCCTGTCACCTCGTCCGGCGCCTTGCGGATCACGCGGATCGGCTGGGGTGCGCCGCCCGCCGGATACCAGGTGGCATCCACCGCCATGTTGATGTCAGCAAAGATCGCATCCATGGCGGCTGCGAAGGCGTTCATCAGTTCGATGAGAACAGCCGCACGGCGAGCGCCGGGCGCTTGTTGACGGGCAGGATCGAGGCCTCGGTGAGGAGATCGATGCCGTCCCCGCGCTCGCGGGTCATCTGGCGGGCGTAGAGTTCCAGCCCGACGGTGTTGGCGGTCTCGATCAGGTTGGCCGGCGCCCCGTAGGTGGTGAAGGTATCGATCGTGCCCATCGGGAAGGCAATGCCCTCGCCCGCCGGGATCAGCCGCTCGGTGGTGCCGTTCGAGAGCGTGACGGAGGCGTTGTATTCCTCGAACAGGATGCCGGCGAAGGGGAAGGCGCGGCGCATGTCCTCGCGCAGCGGCTGGGCGCCGGAGGCGTAGTACTGATACGCCGTTTCCACGGTGGCATGCCCGATCAGCTTGTCGAAGAACTCAGGGGACACAAGGGCACGCACCCCGGTCATGGTCTCGCCCTTGAGTTCCGTCTCGATCTGGCGCAGGACCGCGCGGACCTTCTGCTGTACCTTGGTCCCGGCGGTGCCGAGGACGAAGTCGGTTTCCTGCCGGGTGATGCCGAACTCGGTGAAGTAGTCGTAGAGCGTGGTGCCGGCCCCATCCTTGACGATGCCGCGCAGGGCATTGATCTCCATGTACTCGCGGGTCTGGGCATGCTTGTTGCGCATAAGCGTCAGCTTGCGGGTCATGACGGCGACCAATGGATCGGCATCGTTGCCGGACCCGATGGCGCGTACGCCCTGAATGTCGGCGGGCAGGATCACATCGTTGTGCGGAATCCACGGCACCGCGAAGGAGCGCATGGTGCGGCCCTCGCGCGTGCCGACGGTCGCCGGCGCGCCCAGCGGCACCGAGGGCAAGAGCGACAGCACGCCTTCGCGGGCCTCGATTACCACGGTGCGCTGGGTGATGCCCTCGAAGCGGAACAGGCCAAGCTGGCCGAGCCTTGTGTAGATGTTGGGCAGGATGTTGATGGCGCGGGTCATCTCGGCAAGCGAGAAGCCGCCCGCATCGAACGGGTTGATGATGGTGGGCATGGGGGTATCTCCGGGTAGGGGTGTTTTCTTGATCAGGCTGCATCACGCGGCACGATGCCAACGGCGGCCAGCTGGCCTTCCTTGGCGGCGATCTTCGCGGCGGTGCCGACGGTGGCGTCAAAGTTGAGCTGGGCCTTCGAGACGATCGCGGGCCCTCGGGCGACCACGAGGCCGGTCGCATCGGCGGCACTGGCGTCCACCGCCTCGATCAGCACGGCGACGGCGACCTCGGACCCGTCGGTGCCGGTATCGGGCGAGAGCTTGTACTTGCCGGACGCGGTGATCTTTCCAAGGACGGCACCGATGGGATAGTTCGTGCCGGCCAGCAGCGTCACGGTCTCGCGGCAATAGTCGGGATTGGCCTCGTACTTGAGGAGATCGCCCATCGAGGGCGGCTGGGTGAGAACGGGCATGGTGGGGGTCCTTCATCAGGTGGTGGCGTTTGCGGCGACCGCCCTTGCGGCCGCGATCAGCGGACTTTCGGTCGGGGCGGGCTCGGTGGGCGGCGGTGCAACCGGGGTGATGGCGCTGGCCGCGCCGCGTTCGGCAAGCTGCGAGAGCACGGACCGGCGCAGGGCATCGGGGGAGGTTCCCGCCCGAACGGCCTCGGCCGCATCGATGGTGAGGCCGAGGCGCGAGGCCTGTGCCGCGATCTCGGCAATCTCGGCTGCCTGTTCGCGGATCTGCGCGGCCGGGTCGGGTTTCGCAGCGGCGGGAGCAGGCGCCGGCGTCAGGACTTGAGCGGGGGACGTTTCTTCGACCGGGGCAGTTGCCTCGGGCGTTGCCCCCATCTCGGGCGCAGTCGTTCCCGCCTCCGTCGTTTCTTCCGATGCCTGCGCCGCCGGTTTCGCATTGCTGATGCCTTTCACTGCCATGGTGTCGATCCTTTCCGTTTCAAGGGATTTGCGTGTGGTGGGTGGTGGGGAATCCAGCGCGACCAGCAGGGCGGCATGGGCGCTGTCCAGCGTCGCGATGCCGTCGGCGAGCCCCGCGCCCAGCGCGTTCTGCCCGCGGAAGATGGCGGCCTCGGTGGCGGCGATCGCCTCCGGGCTCATGCCCCGGGCCCGGGCCATGCGGGCGACAAGCCGGGCATAGAGATCGTCCACATCGGCCTGGACGTCGGCCAGGGCCTCGGGCGAGAGGGGAATGTGCGGGTTGCCGTCGGCCTTCTTCGCGCCGGCATGGATCAGGGTGTATTTGCGGCCCTCGGCCTGGTCGTGCGCGCTCTGGTCCACGTGCACGGCAATTACGCCGATCGAGCCAACCTCGCCGGTCTGGGTGACCAGTACGCGGTCGGCGACCGAGGCGATGGCATAGCCCGCCGACAGCGCCTGCTCGCGGGCAATGGCCCAGAGCGGCTTGCCGGTCCCGGCCTTCAGTGCAGCAAGGCGATCGACAAGATCGAACAGCCCCGCCACCTCGCCGCCCGGGCTGTCGATCTCCATCAGCACCGCGCGGGTGCCGGGATCGGCGAAGGCCGCCTCGGCCGCCGCCGCAACATCATCATAGCTCGTGATCCCGAACATCCCGGTCAGCCAGTCGCCGCGTTGCACCAGCGGGCCGAGTATGGGCAGATGCCCGATGCCGCCTTCGGTCATCTGCCAAGCGGTGCCGGTGGCTTGGGGGCGCTCGGCCTCTCCGAGAAAGGCCTGAGGTGCCGCCACCAGCGCCTCGACGGCGCGCGGGGCCAGCGCCAGCGGGCGGGCGGCCAGCCGGCGGGCGAGCATGTCGGTTCGGGTCATGGATTCGTGGTGTCCGTCGTATTGCTCGGGGCATCGACCAGCTGCACCGCCCCCTGGGCGGGCGAGCCCGGACGGCGGAAGTCGAGGCCGTATTTGGCCTCGCGCGCACGGTCGTCGGCAATTTCCGCATCCACCCGGTCGGCGTCATACCCGCGCTGGGCCATGGCCATGGACCGGCTCTTGAGGCCGGCCTCGATCTCGGCGACTTCGGCCGAGATGTCCTTCAAGGGATCGACCCAGTCCCACTTGGGCGGCAGCCAGTCGGACTTGAGCCATGCCCGGCGGTTGGCGGCGTAATCCGGCAGGTCCAGCGCGCCTGCCATCACGGCCGTATCCATCCACCGCGCCCAGACCGGCTTGCACAGCTGGTGGATCAGCACCCGGTGCTGCCAGGCCGAGAGCCGCCTTCGGAACTCGATGATGGAGAGGCGCGAGTTGGCGAAGTTGGCTTTCGCAAGGTCGTTGCTGACATATGAGTATGGCACGCCCAGCGCGGCCGAAACCTGCAAAAGCGTGCGGTACTGGAACGGCTCGTAGGTCGGCCCGCTGTCAGGCGGCGAGGGCGTGTCGATGGCTTCGCCCGGGTCCAGCCGCACCACCTGACCGGGCTCCACCTCCAGCGGCTCGTCGGGCGAGTCCAGCGGTGCATCCACCTGCGGCGAGGTGACGAAGAGGGCGAACATCGAGCTGACCTTCTTCCGCTCGAGCTCGGCGTCGTCGTACTGGTCGAGGAAGAACAGCTTGACGATCGCCGGCGCGAAGCGCGAGACGCCCCGCACCTGGCCGGCCTCGACCGGGTCGATGACGTGGATGACCTCGGATGCCGGCACGCGGACCTTCTCGCCGGCCTGGCCGGTTTCGGTCACGTCGCCCGGATGGCGCCTCAGGAAGTGATAGGCCACACGCCGCCCGATGGGGTCGAACTCGACGCCCTGCCGGATCATGCCGCCGCCGGGCAGGTCGCGGTTGTCGTCAAGCGGCAGCATTTCCGAGGGGATCATCTGCAACTGCAAGGGCACCGACAACCCGTCCTCGGGCCTGCGCGGACGAAAGCGAAAGAACACCTCGCCCGCCAGGAACATCTCGCGCGCCGCGCGGCGCTGCAGCCCGTAGAAATCGGTCAGCCCTTCGGCGTCCGCCTCCGCCGCCCAGTCCTGCCACAGCGCCTGGATCGCGGCCTTCCTGTCCTCATCCTCGACTTTCGAGGTCGGCTTGACCCCGTCGCCCACTGCATTGCCGGTCCAGCTTTCCAGAGCGTTCAGCGCATAGCCGTTGTTCCTCACCAGCCAGCGGGCCCGGGCGGTGATGGTGGGGCCGGCCTGGGCGATCAGCGTGTTCACATGCGCGCGGCTCGCCTGGAAGCGCAGGAGGCGCCGGCCCTGCAGTCCGGCCTCGAAGCCGCCGATGAAGGCACCGATCCGGCGGCGCAGACCCATCATGACGCCCATGTCAGAGGCCCTTGGAAGCAGTGACGCGGGTCACGCGGCGATTGGCCGTTGTGCCGGTTTCAGCCGCGATCCGGGCTTCCAGATCCGTGATCGCCTTCGCCATCTCGGCATCCGACCCATAGGTCACGGTCTTCCCCTCGTAGCTCACCGACCGGATGCCCAGGAACCGCGCCGCCAGCAGCGCATCCAGCTGCGCCTGCATTTCTGCAAGGGTCATCGCTTACCTCATGATGTTCGGCGTATAGACCCGCCGTTTCCTGCCTGGGGTGCGTGACCCGCCAGATGAACCGGCTTGCCTGATGGGTCAGCATTCATTACCTTTATGGAATGCAAGAGGGTTTCTTTTCCGCATTCGTGATGTTTGCCTTCGTGGCTTCGGCCACGCCGGGGCCGAACAACCTGATGGTCATGGCGTCCGGCACGAATTTCGGCCTCGTGCGAACGGTGCCCCATATCCTGGGTATTGCCTTCGGTTTCGCGGTCATGTTGCTGCTGGTAGGCACCGGCCTCATGCAGGTCTTTGCCGCGTTTCCCGGGCTCTATGGCATTCTCAAGGC
>JALWJU010000245.1 GCA_026997055.1 Paracoccaceae bacterium
TCTCGCCCGCGGTGACAGCGAGCGCGCGGCGCAGAACCTCACCCGCATTTCCGATCTCGCCCGGCGCATGGGGCGGATCATCCAGAATCTGCGCGCCTTCGCGCGCAACGAGGCCGAGCCGGTGGGTCGGGTCGATCTGGTCCAGGTTATTGAAAATGCGGTAGAAATCACCTCTGCACGCCTTGCCCGCGAGGGTATCGCGCTGGACTGGGCGCCGCCGCCCGCGCCGCGTTTCGTGCGCGCGGGAGATGTGCGCCTGACCCAGGTCTTCGTCAACCTGGTCGCCAATTCCGCCGATGCCATGGCCGGCCAGAAGGGCGCGCGCCGCATCCGCATCGCCCTTGAGGAAGCGGGCGGGCGGCTGGCGGTGCATGTCACCGATACCGGCCCGGGCATTACCGAGCCGCAAAAGGTATTCGAGCCCTTTTACACCACCAAGGAGGTGGGTGGCGGCGAGGGAATGGGGCTGGGGCTGTCGATCTCCTACGGGCTGGTGCAGAGCTTCGGCGGCAATATCCGCGCGCGCAATACCGGCGAGGGGGCGTGCTTTACCGTCGAACTCGAGGCCTGGCCCGGAGAGGAGGCCGCCGCATGACGGGCAAGGTACTGCTGGTGGACGATGACGCCATGGTGCGCGAAGCTCTCGCCCAGACCATCGAACTGGGCGGGCGGGTGCCGGTCACCGCGGCCTCCTATATCGAGGCCAAGGACCATATCCGCGCCGATTTCCCCGGCGTGGTGCTCTCCGATATCCGCATGCCGGGGCGCGACGGTTTCGCCCTGCTCGAATACGCCCGCAAGGTGGACCCGGACCTGCCGGTGATCCTGCTCACCGGCGAGGGCGATATCCCGA
This sequence comes from Paracoccaceae bacterium, assembly GCA_026997055.1. Lineage (GTDB taxonomy): Bacteria > Pseudomonadota > Alphaproteobacteria > Rhodobacterales > Rhodobacteraceae > JAAEUB01. The sequence goes on from JALWJU010000245.1 coordinate 854, forward strand.
TGGCGGTGCGCGGGATGAAGGGAGGCGCCTATGCCTTTCTCGAAAAGCCCTGCGAGCCGGGCGACCTGATGGCGGTGCTGGAGCGCGCCCTGCAGCAGCGCGCGGTGGTGCTGGAGAACCGCCGCCAGGCGCGCCGCTGCGAGAGCGGCGATGCCGCCGCGCGCCTGCTGCACGGCAATTCCGCGCTGGCCGAAAAGCTGCGCCAGCGGGTGCGCCTGGCCGCGCGCAGCCAGGCCGAAGTGCTGATCTGCGGCGAGCCGGGATCGGGCACTTCCAAGGTGGCCGACGCGATTCACCAGCTCTCGGGCGACGCCACCCGGCCCTTCGTCAAGCTCGCCGCGGCGGGGCTGGACCGCGCCGGGCTGGCCGAGGGGCTGTCGGCGGCGCGTGGCGGCACGCTGTTTCTCGACGAGGTGGCCGCGCTCGCCCCGGAAGTGCAGTTCGCCCTGCTCGACCATCTCGACCGCCCCGCCGGCACCCGCCTGATCGCCGGCACCTGCCGCCGGCTCGAGGAAGAGGCCGGAGCCGGGCGCTTCAACACCGACCTGTTCTACCGGCTCGACATCCTGCGCATCCGCATCCCGGCCCTGCGCGAGCGGCCCGAGGATATCCCGGTGCTGTTTCGCCACTATGTCGCGCTGGCCTGCGAACAGGCGGGGCTGGAAGCGCCCGAGATCACTCCCGAATATACCGCGAGCCTGATGGCGCGCGACTGGCCCGGCAATGCCCGCGCGCTGATGAACACGGCGATGCGCTTTGCCATGGGGCTGGAGGGGGAGCGCGCGCCGGACGAGAGCCTCGGCCTCGCCGAACGCCTCGCCCGGTTCGAACGCTCGCTGCTGATCGAGGCGCTGGAAAAACATCGCGGCCATGCCAGCCGCGCCGCCCGCGCCCTGAAACTGCCGCGCAAGACCTTTTACGACAAGCTCGCCCGTCACCGCCTGCGCCCCGAGGACTTCCGCCGCTGAGGGGCGCCGGATTCGCCCGGATGTGCGGATTTTCGCGCATATGTCCGCCATGTGCGTGCGGTTTTTCGCACAGTCTCGCGCGCCGCCGCCGCAGAGCACGGAAACCCGCCGCCACTGCATTGATTTCTCGCAGAAAAATCGCCCCCTCCGCCGGGGCGGGTTTTGCTTGAGCCGCGCCGCCTTTCGTGGCCCAATCGCCCCATGCGCCCGCCCGGGCGCCCAACCTGTTTCTGTCTGGGAGGACAAGAGCCATGAAATTCCTGACCACTGCCGCGGCCGCAGCCGTTGCGCTCGGCCTCGCCACCGGCACCGCGCTGGCCTCGCCCGGCTGCGACGAGGGCGAGATCGTCATCAAGTTCAGCCACGTCACCAATACCGACAAGCACCCCAAGGGCATCGCCGCCACCCTGCTGGCCAAGCGGGTGAACGAGGAGATGGACGGCAAGGCCTGCATGGAGGTCTATCCGAACTCCACGCTTTACAACGACAACCAGGTGCTCGAAGCCATGCTGCAGGGCGACGTGCAGATGGCCGCGCCTTCCTTGTCGAAATTCGAGGCCTTCACCAAGCGCTTCCGCATCTTCGACCTGCCCTTCATGTTCAAGAACATGGATGCGGTGGATGCCTTCCAGCAGTCCGAGACCGGCCAGGCGCTGAAGGAAAGCATGGTGCGCCGCGGCCTGCTGGGCCTGGCCTTCTGGCATAACGGCATGAAGCAGTTCTCGGCCAACCGCCCGCTGATCCTGCCCACGGATGCGGCCGGGCTCAAGTTCCGCGTGCAGCCCTCCGACGTGCTGATCGCGCAGATGGAGGCGCTCGGCGCCACCGCCCAGCCGATGGCCTTTTCCGAGGTCTATGGCGCGCTTCAGACCGGGGTCGTGGACGGGCAGGAAAACACCTGGTCCAACATCTACGGCAAGAAGTTCTTCGAGGTGCAGGACGGCGTGACCGAGACCAATCACGGCATCATCGACTACCTGGTGGTGACCAATGTGGACTGGTGGGAAGGGCTGCCCGAAGACGTGCGCAGCCAGCTCAAGACCATCATCGACGAGGTGACCGCCACCCGCAACGCCGAGGCCTTCGCCGTGAACGAGGCGGCCAAGGAGGCGATCATCGAGGCCGGCGGCGTGGTGCGCACGCTGACGCCCGAGCAGCGCCAGGCCTGGGTCGATGCGATGAAGCCGGTCTGGGATCAGTTCAAGGACGATGTGGGCGAAGAGAACATCGCCGCCGCCCAGGAAATCAACGCGATGCACTAGGCCGCTTGCCGGCCTGCGCTCCTCCTTGCGGGGGCGCTGAAGAAAAGGCGGGTGGCGGCAGTAGATGCCGCCGCCCGGGCAGACCCGCACGGACCGGAATACCGGCCGCGGAGCAAGGGAGGGGAGAATGGCGGATCGCTCCGGCATGCGCGCAGGGTTCGAGGAGACGGTGATTGCCCTGATCCTCGGCCTGATGACCATCATCACCTTTGTCAACGTGATCCTGCGTTATGTGTTCAACTCGTCCCTGATCTGGGGGCTCGAGGTGGTGCTGATCCTGTTTGCCTGGCTGGTGCTGTTCGGGGTCAGCTACGGGGTGAAGGTGACGGCGCATCTCGGCGTGGATGCGCTCACCAATACCCTGCCGCCGGGCCTGCGGCGCGCGGTGGCGCTGGTGGCGGGGCTGTTGTGCATCCTTTATGCGGCCCTGCTGCTCAAGGGGGCCTGGGACTACTGGGCGCCCTTCGCCGAACTGCCGCCGACCACCGGGCGCTGGTTTCCCACCGGGATCGACTGGGACGCGCGCGGGCGCAGCTTCTACATCACCGACCAGGTGCCCATGCCCGGCTTCCTGCGCTTTCTCGAAGACTGGATCAATTACGGCGAGCGCTATGACAAGCTGCCCCGTGTCATCCCCTATGCGATCCTGCCCATCGGCATGGCGCTGCTGCTGTGGCGTTTCCTGCAGGTGACCCGGGCGATCTGGCGCGGCGAGAGGGACAGCCTGATCGTCAGCCACGAGGTCGAGGAAGAAGTCGCCGAAGCCGCCGAAACCCGGGAAGGCGGGGAGGTGGATGCGCTCTTCGACAGCGGCACCGGGAAGAGCCGGAACGGGGAGAAATAGGATGGATGTCGTCTTTCTCTTTGCCATGGTCATCGGCATGCTGCTGATCGGGGTGCCGATCGCGATCGCGCTGGGGCTTTCTTCCATCGTCTTCCTGCTCCTGTTCTCCGAAAGCTCGCTGGCCTCGGTGGCGCAGAGCTTCTATCAGGCCGAGGCCGGGCATTACACGCTCCTGGCGATCCCCTTCTTCATCCTGGCTTCCTCCTTCATGTCCACCGGCGGCGTGGCCAGGCGGATCATCCGCTTTTCCATCGCCGTGGTCGGGCATTTTCGCGGCGGGCTGGCGATTTCCGGCGTCTTTGCCTGCATGATGTTCGCGGCACTTTCGGGATCGTCGCCGGCCACCGTGGTGGCGATCGGCACCATCGTCATCGCCGCCATGCGCCAGGTGGGCTACAGCAGGGATTTCGCCGCCGGCGTGATCTGCAATGCCGGCACGCTCGGCATCCTGATCCCGCCCTCGATCGTCATGGTGGTCTATGCCAGTGCGGTGGAGGTCTCGGTGGGGCGGATGTTCCTCGCCGGGGTGATCCCGGGCATCCTCGCCGGGCTCATGCTGATGGTCGCGATCTATGTCATCGCCACCATCCGGGACATGCCCAAGGGCGATTTCGCCGGCTGGCGCGAGGTCTGGGAGAGCTTCGCCGATGCCTTCTGGGGGCTGATGCTGATCGTGATCATCATGCTCGGCATCTACGGCATCCCGCCCTTGGGGATCGGCGCGCTGTTCACCCCGACCGAAGCCGCGGCGGTGGCGGCGATCTATGCCTTTGTGGTCGCCACCTTCGTCTATCGCGACATGGGGCCGCTGGCGGAAAAGAACAACGACGGCGCCCGCCTCAACCTGCTGCAAAAGCCGCAGGCGCTCGTCACCGCCCTTTTTCACCGCGATACGCGCGACACGCTGTTCGAGGCCGGGCGGCTGACCATCACGCTGATGTTCATCATCGCGAATGCGCTGATCCTCAAGCATGTGCTGACCGACGAGCAGATCCCCCAGAGCATCG
>JALWJU010000246.1 GCA_026997055.1 Paracoccaceae bacterium
CGAAGGCACGCGCATCGGCGAGGTCGAGCCCGTCGGCATAGACCAGCGCTTCGGCATGGCGCACCTCGCAGCCCAGCCCGATCGCGTAGCGGCGCACCGGGGCGGTGAAGGAGCCGCCGGACTTGGATACGTCGCGCGCCAGGCACAGATAGCGCACCCCGTCCGGGGTCTCTGCCAGCTGGCGCAGGAAGCGCCCGGGGGTCTCGAAGGCCTGGTGCACGTTCCACAGCGGGCAGGCGCCGCCGAAGCGGGCGAATTGCAGCCGGGTCGCGGAGTGGCGCTTGGTGATGGTGCCGGCCTGATCGACGCGCACGAAGAAGAACGGGATCCCCTTCGCCCCCGGCCGCTGCAGGGTCGAGAGCCGGTGCGCCACCTGCTCGATCGAAGCGCCGAACATGTCGGCGAGCCGCTCGAGGTCGTGGCGGGTCTTGCGGGCCGCTTCCAGAAAGCGCGCGTAAGGCATCAGCGCGGCGCCGGCGAAATAGTTGGCGAGCCCGATCTTGGCAATCGCCCGGGCCTCTTCGGTGCGGAAGCGGGCGAGGTCGAGGGTCGCTTCGAGAAGTTCGTTTTGTGCAAGCAGAGCCAGCTGGTGCAAGAGCTGGAATCGCTGGGTGGCGCTGGGGGTAAGAGTCGAAAGTTTCACTTTTCGAACCCCAGGGTTGAAGCCGCGAATCTGTTCGCTTTCAATATATTGCACGGAAATTCCCATATCTTCGAGAAGCGCCATGGCGGCGGAGACCGGATCTCCGTCACGCGCGAAATGCTCGGCTGCCCGGTCCACGGCATCTATGTAATTGTCGCAATAGTGAAAGAAGTCCCGCACCTCCTCCCAGGGGCTCAGGGCCGGGGAAGCGCCGTCGCGGCCCAGCGCCTCGTCGAGCGAGGCCAGCCGCTCATGGGTCTGGCGATAGGCCTTGTGCAGCTCCAGGAACGCGCGCGCCATGGCCGGCGCGTTGGACGCGATCAGGCGCAGGTCGGCCATGGGCGGCGCCGCCTCGCCGAAGACCGGATCGGCCAGCGCCTCGCGCATGTCGCTGACCAGACGCTCGCTGTCTCCGGTGGAAAGCTGCGCCACGTCGAAGCCGAATTCCTGCGCCAGCGCCAGCACCACGCCGGCGGAGACCGGGCGCTTGTTGTTTTCCATCTGGTTGAGATAGGGCAGCGAGACGGCGAGCTTCTCGGCAAAGGCCTTCTGGGTCAGGCCCAGCCCGGTGCGGATCTCGCGCAGGCGGGCGCCGGCATAGAGTTTCTGTTGTGCCATCCGGTCCCTGTTGGTTTGCAGATTTGCCGTTTTATGGTTTACCTTTGCAAATTCGCGCAGGCAAGCAGCGAAAGGGATTGTCGCCCAGCCGGTGATCAGGGCCGGATCAGACTGCCCCGGCGGCCCGTTCGCGCCGGATCACCCAGAGCGCCGACAGCACCGACAGCAGCGCGCAGGCCAGCATCAGCCCCAGCAGCGGCAGCGCCCCGCTTTCGGGGCCGAGCAGCCGGCCCGCATAAGCCGAAAGCGCCGCCCCCGCGCCGATGGTGATCGCCCCGCCCAGCCCCGAGGCGCTCCCTGCCAGGCGCGGGCGCACGCCGAGCATCCCGGCATTGGCATTGGGCAGGGTCAGCCCGTTGCCCAGCCCGACCACGGTCATGAAGCCGAAGAACAGCTCCGCCGAGCCCATCCCGGCGCCAAACAGCGCCAGCGCCGCGAGCAGCCCGGCGGCGGGGATCGCGGTTCCCAGCAGCAGCATCCGGTTCACCCCGAGCCGCACCGAGTGGCGCCCGGAGAGGTAATTGCCCACCAGGTAGCCCAGCGCCGGGGCGCCGAACAGAAAGCCCAGCCAGGCCGGCCCGAGCCCATAGACTTCGCTGCCCACGAAGGGCGCGCCGCCCAGATAGGCAAAGAAGCTGCCCGAGGCAAAGGCCGCCGCCAGGCAATAGCCCCAGAAGCTGTGCGAGGCGAGCAGTTCGGGATATTCGCGCAGCTGGGCGCGAAAGCCCCCCGCCCGGCGCGTGCAGGTCTCGCCCATGTCGCGCCAGGCCAGCCACAGCGCCAGCGCGCCGCCTGCCAGCAGCAGCCAGAAGCTCGCCCGCCAGCCGAGCGCCTGCCCCAGCACCCCTCCCAGCATCGGCGCGAGCATCGGCACCAGCGACATGCCCATGGTCACATAGCCGATCATCGAGGCGGCCTCGGCGGTGGGCACCATGTCGCGCACCGCCGCGCGAGAGAGCACCAGCCCGGCCACGACCACCGCCTGGGCCATGCGAAAGCCGAGAAAGGTCCAGACATCGGGCGCCAGCAGGCAGCCCGCCGTGGCGAGCATGAACAGGACGATCGCCCAGAGCATCACCGGCCGGCGCCCGAAGCGGTCGGAAACCGGCCCGAGGATCACCTGCCCCACCGCCGCCATCACCAGGTAGAGCGCCACCGAAAGCTGGATCGTGCGATAGGGCGCGCCGAAATCCGCCGCCATTGCCGGGAGCGAGGGCAGAAACACGTTCATCGACAGCGCGCCGAGACCGCTCAGCACGATCAGGGTGGCGATATGCGGCGGGGTGGCGCGGCTGAGGAAGACGGGGCGCGGCAGAGGCGTCATGCCCTCCGGGTTACGCTTTCGGAGGGGCGAAGTCCATAGGCTCGGGGATTGTCCCCGCGGCAGGCGGGCTCGCGGCACCGCGCACGGGAAGCACACGGAGAGCCGCGCGGGAGCACTGCCGGCGTGGGATTTCGGCATGGGATTTCGGCATGGGATTTCGGTGTGGGGTTTGCGGATTTGCAATTCGCAGCAAAGCCCTGCGGAATGATTTGCAAATACGCGGGATTTTCCTTCCGCCCCCGATCGGCTGCGTATATCCTGAAGGGAAATCACCAGAGGCCGACCGATGAAAGAGATACTGGAAGAGCTCGAAAACAGACGCGAAGCGGCGCGGATGGGCGGCGGCCAGCGCCGTATCGACGCCCAGCACGCCAAGGGCAAGCTCACCGCGCGCGAGCGTATCGAATTGCTGCTCGACGAAGAGAGTTTCGAGGAATTCGACATGTTCGTCACCCATCGCTGCACCGATTTCGGCATGGAGGCGAACAGGCCCGCCGGCGATGGCGTGGTCACCGGCTGGGGCACGATCAACGGGCGCATGGTCTATGTCTTCAGCCAGGATTTCACCGTCTTCGGCGGCTCGCTCTCCGAGACCCACGCGCAGAAGATATGCAAGGTCATGGACATGGCGGTGCAGAACGGCGCGCCGGTGATCGGCATCAATGACAGCGGCGGCGCGCGCATCCAGGAGGGCGTGGCGAGCCTTGCGGGCTATGCCGAGGTGTTCCAGCGCAACATCATGGCCTCGGGCGTGGTGCCGCAGATCAGCGTCATCATGGGGCCGTGCGCGGGCGGCGCGGTCTATTCCCCGGCGATGACCGACTTCATCTTCATGGTCAAGGATACCTCCTACATGTTCGTGACCGGCCCGGACGTGGTGAAAACCGTGACCAACGAGGTCGTCACCGCCGAGGAGCTGGGCGGCGCGGGCACGCATACGAAGAAAAGCTCGGTCGCCGACGCGGCCTTTGAAAACGACGTGGAGGCGCTCGCTGAGGTGCGCCGGATGGTCGATTTCCTGCCGCTCAACAACCGCGCGGGCGTGCCGGTGCGCCCGTTCTTCGACGATCCGGGGCGCATCGAGCCCAGCCTCGACACGCTGGTGCCGGCCAACCCGAACACGCCCTACGACATGAAGGAACTGATCCTGAAGGTCGCCGACGAGGGCGACTTTTTCGAGATCCAGGAAGAATTCGCGAAAAACATCCTCACCGGCTTCATCCGCCTCGAGGGCCGCACCGTGGGCGTGATCGCCAACCAGCCGATGGTGCTCGCCGGCTGCCTCGACATCGACTCCAGCCGCAAGGCCGCGCGCTTCGTGCGCTTCTGCGATGCGTTTGAAATCCCGATCCTCACCTTCGTCGATGTGCCCGGCTTCCTGCCCGGCACGGCGCAGGAATACGGGGGCGTCATCAAGCATGGCGCGAAGCTGCTCTTTGCCTATGGCGAGGCCACCGTGCCCAAGGTCACCGTCATCACCCGCAAGGCCTATGGCGGCGCCTATGACGTGATGGCCTCCAAGCACCTGCGCGGCGATATCAACTATGCCTGGCCCTCGGCCGAAATCGCGGTGATGGGGGCCAAGGGGGCGGTGGAGATCCTCTATCGCGCCGAACTGGGCGACGCGGACAAGATCGCCGAGCGCACCGCCGAATACGAAAAGCGCTTCGCCAACCCCTTCGTCGCCGCCGAGCGGGGCTTCATCGACGACGTGATCATGCCGCACTCCACCCGCAAACGGGTCTGCCGGGCCTTTGCCAGCCTGCGCGGCAAGCGCCTCGAAAACCCGTGGAAAAAGCACGACAACATCCCGCTATGAGGGGCGCGCGCGCGATAGGAGCGCTCTGGGCGCTTTGCGCCGCCGGGGTCGCCGGGGTCGCCGGCGCCGCAGCGGCGGACGAGCAGGCGGCGCCGCTGCCCTCGGGCGCGGAGCCGCCGGCGCTCTACGAGGTGGTGACCGCCGAGGGATACCAGGCGCCGGTCTGGCATTTCCGCTTCCTCTGGGCGGGGCTCAGCCCCGGGATGCTCGCGGGCGAGGCCATGAGCGCGGACCTGCTTGCCCTGTGCAGCCGCATCGCCGCGCCGCGCGTCGCCGCCGGGGGCGGGCGGGCCGAGCGCATCGTCATCGCCATCTCAGACCGCAAGACCGCCTTCGGCCAGCCCGCCCCCGAGGCGGTGCAGAGCTTCGAGGGCTTCGTGCTTGGCGCCGATGGCGCCTGCGAATGGGAGCCGTTCTGATGGCGCTGCCGCCGATGACCAAACACCGGGGCTTTCCCGGACGCCTGCCGGGGACGGACTACCAGTTCACCATCCGCCGCGCCAATCCGCGCGG
>JALWJU010000247.1 GCA_026997055.1 Paracoccaceae bacterium
TCTGACCATGGACCCGCTGCGCCATGCGGTCACCTGGAAGGGCAAGGACGTCTCGCTCACCGTGACCGAATTCCTGCTGCTGCAGGCACTGGCCCAGAGGCCCGGCTTCGTCAAGAGCCGCGACCAGTTGATGGACGTGGCCTATGACGATCAGGTCTATGTGGACGACCGGACGATCGACAGCCATATCAAGCGCCTGCGCAAGAAGATGCGCGCGGTCGATCCGGACTTCTCGGCAATCGAAACCCTGTATGGCATCGGCTATCGCTACAACGAGGAATAGCGGGCAGACGGCAGACAGGCATCTCGCCAGGGGGGTGAACGTGCGGGATACGAGACAGACGGAAGATACCGGCTCGGAAGTGGTTCTGGGCGAGGATTGGGTTTCCGGTTCGCCCGACGGAGATCAGGAACTGCAGGCGCGCCGGTCGCGGCGCGGCTTCATCTCCATCAACCGTTCGCCGCTGGCACGCAAGATCATCACCTTCAACCTGCTCGGGCTGATCGTGCTGGTGGCCGGGGTGCTGTATCTCAACCCGTTCCGCGATTCACTGGTGTTCCAGCACGAGCGTGGGCTGGTCGCCGAAGCCGAACTGATCGCCGATGTGTTCGAATTGGCCGTATCCGGCAGCGATAACAGCAGTATTCGCCTGCCGGATGCCGCGCGCGTGCGCGAGATCCTCGCCACGCTGGACCTGCGCGATGGCAGCGAGATCTTCGTCTTTGACCGGCGCGGCGAAATGATCGCCGGAACCACCGGCATGGCGCGCCGCCCCCTGCCGCCGGTGGAAGGACTGGAATGGCAGGAGCGCACCAATCTGATCACCGGCTGGCTGAACCGGATCTGGGAAAAGGCCGCCGGACTGAACGCAGCGGTGGAAGAGGGCGCAAACTCCACCTTCAGCCTGGAGGAAAGGGCGCGCTCCCTGGTTCCCGCCGCGATTGCCGGCAGCACCCTGATCGACAATGGACAGCGCCCCGATGGCAGCACCCTGTTCACCGTGGCCACGCCGGTAGTGGTGGCGGGAGCACCCGTGGGCGCCGTAGTCGCGGTCTCGGCAGACGGGGCGCTTGACGACCTCGTGCGCAGCGAACGCGAACAGGTGCTGCAGATGTTCGTCATCGCCATCCTGGTGTCCATCGGGCTCAGTCTGCTGCTGGCCTCGACCATCGCGAACCCGCTCTCTGACCTCGCCGCGGCGGCGGAGATCGGACGCGACAGGAATGCCGGCAAGGTCGCCCCGGGCCGGGTGCGCATCCCGGACCTGGCCGGGCGCCCGGATGAGATCGGTCGCCTTTCCACCGCTCTGCGCGGCATGGTCAACGCGCTCTACGACCGGATCGACGCCAACGAGCAATTCGCCGCCGACGTCGCCCACGAGATCAAGAATCCCCTCGCCTCCCTGCGCTCGGCGGTGGGCACGCTCCGGCTGGCCACGCGCGAGGACCAGCGCGAGAAACTGCTCGATGTGATCGAGCATGACGTGCGCCGGCTGGACCGGCTGGTGAGTGACATTTCCAATGCCTCCCGGCTCGACAGCGAACTGGTCAAGGAGGACGAGGAGCCCTTCGATCTTCTGAAGATGCTGCGCAACCTCACCGACTATCTCGGAGAGGAAGCGGCCCGCAAGGAGGTGGATTTCATCACCGACCTGCCGCCAGATCCCATCATCATCAACGGGCTGGAGGCCCGTCTCGCGCAGGTATTCGTCAATCTGATTACCAATGCCCTGTCCTTCTGCGAGGAGGGGGATGCGATCCGCGTCTGGGCGCGCCAGCGCGACAACCGGGTGCTGGTGGTGGTCGAGGATACCGGCCCGGGCATCCCGGAGGGCGCGCTGACCAAGATCTTCAAGCGTTTCTACAGCGAGCGGCCGGAGAACCAGTTCGGCAACAATTCCGGGCTGGGCCTGGCAATCTCGAAGCAGATCGTCGAGGCTCATGGCGGCGTGATCTGGGCCGAAAACATCCGCCCGACCGATGCCGATATCACCTCGGAGCCTCTGGGCGCGCGCTTCGTCGTGGGCTTGCCCGTGTGAGCGCGCCAGCGCCGGAAAAGCCGGAGGAGCGGGAGAGCTGGCACGCAAGCAGTGTGGCTTTCGACGGGCGCGCGATAATGATCCGCGGACCATCGGGTAGCGGAAAGTCAGGGCTGGCGCTGGAACTGATCGCCCTGGGAGCCGAACTGGTGGCCGATGACCTGACCCGCCTGGAGCTGGTGGAAGGGCGCCTGTTCGCCCTGGCCCCGCCTCGCCTGCAGGGGGTGATCGAGGCACGCGGGGTAGGGCTCATCCGCGCGCCCTTCCGCTCCCGCGCCGAGCTTTCCCTGCTGATCGAGATGGAGCGCGCGACGCAGGAGCGCCTCCCGCAGGTTCGCACGACCCGGCTCCTGGGAGTCGAGGTGGAAACCATATACAGGGTGGAGGCTGCGCATTTTCCCGCGGCGGTCAGACAATTGGTGCTTTGCGGACGATATCGTTGAAGGAAAGATGAGCGAAAACAGCACGCAGAAGGTCATCATCGTCACCGGGCCCTCGGGCGCCGGCCGCTCCACCGCGATTGCGGCGCTCGAAGACATGGGCCACGAGGTGATCGACAACATGCCGCTGAGCCTGATCCCGCGCCTGCTGGCCGGCAGTCCGATGGAGCGGCCGCTGGCGCTGGGAATAGATGCACGCAACCGGGATTTCTCACCCGCCCAGGTGCTGGCGCTGATCGATGATCTGAGCGCGAATTCCCCGGCAAGTGTCGAACTGCTCTATCTCGAATGCCAGCCCCAGGTCTTGCTGCGCCGCTATTCCGAGACACGCCGACGCCACCCGCTGGCGCCCGCCGGCAGCCCGTCGGAGGGCATTGCCGAAGAGATGGCGCTGATGGAGCCGCTGCGCATGCGCGCCGACATCCTGGTGGACACCAGCGCACTGAGCCCGCATGACCTGCGCGAGGAATTGCGCGCCCGGCTGATGCGCGAGGGCGGCACCGGGCTGGCGGTGACGGTGCAGTCGTTTTCGTTCAAGCGCGGGATGCCGCGTGGCCTCGACATGGTGTTCGACGTGCGCTTCCTGCGCAACCCGCATTGGGAACCGGCGCTGCGCCCCCTGACCGGGCTGGAGCCCCCCGTCGCCGCCCATATCCAGGCCGACCCGATGATGGAAACCTTCTGGGCGCATCTGCTCGGGATGATGCAGGACTTGCTGCCTGCCTTCGAGAAGGAGGGCAAGTCGCATCTCTCGATCGGTATCGGCTGCACCGGCGGGCAGCATCGCAGCGTTCATGTGGCGGAAAAACTGGGCAAGGCCCTTGCGGAGCAGGGCTGGCAGGTGTCAACTAGGCACCGGGAACTCTCGCGGCGCGCCGGATCCGGGGCGGGCCACAGCAAACGGGATGGAAGCGCGTGATTGGCATCGTGATCGTCGCTCATGGCGGGCTGGCCAAGGAATACCTGCTGGCGGTGGAACATGTGGTGGGCAAGCAGCACGGGATCCGCGCGATCGCCATCGCCGCCGATTGCGACCGGGCCGCCAAGCGCGCCGAGATCGTGGAGGCCGCCGATGACGTGGATCAGGGCGACGGTGTCGTCCTGGTGACCGACATGTTCGGCGGCAGCCCTTCGAACCTCTCCCTGCCCGCCTGTTGCAAGCGGAACCGCAGGATCCTCTATGGCGCCAACCTGCCGATGCTGGTCAAGCTGGCGAAATCGCGCCACAAGAGCGTGGAGGCGGCAACCCGGGCGGCAATGGATGCCGGGCGCAAGTACATCAATTGCATCGATGGATGCCAGGAGAGCCGGAATTGAGCGAGAATCTGGTCAGGACCCTTGAAATCATTAACGAAAAGGGGCTGCACGCCCGCGCCTCGGCGAAATTCGTCGAGGTGGTCGAGGCCCATGACGCCCACGCGCTCGTGCGCAAGGATGGGCTCGAGGCGGATGGCGACAGCATCATGGCGCTGCTGATGCTGGCCGCTTCCAAAGGCACGTCAATCGAAGTCGAGACAAGCGGCTCCGAAGCAGCTAAACTCATGGCGGCACTGGAAGATCTGGTTGCCGACAAGTTTGGAGAAGAAGCATAGGCACTCGGGTGAAGAACGATCGGACAACCGGGGTGGCGACACCTTCCGGGGGGCAGGACGTGCCGGTCATATCCGGCGCGCCCGCCGCCGCCGGGCGCACGAACCCGGAAGGGCGCTACGACCGCCGTTCGCTGACCTATGCCAGTTCCTTCGACAACCCGCTTCAGGCCAATCTGATCCGGGCAGTGGAGTGGATGACCGGCAAGCTCACCCTGCTGCGCATGATTCGCGAATTCGAAAAGCGCCCGGCACCGCAGGGTTCTGCCTTCTGGGGCGCCTGTCTCGACATCATGGAGATCGACGTGCGGACTCCGCCCGAGCAGGTGGCGCGCATCCCCCGCGAAGGGCCGCTGGTGGTGGTGGCCAATCACCCGCACGGGCTGGTTGACGGCATGGTCATGGCCGAGCTGATCAGCCGCCGGCGCGAGGATTACAAGGTGCTGGTGCGCGCCCTGCTCACCGGGCTTGACGCGGTGGCCTCGCAATACCTGATCCCGGTTCCCTTTCCCCATGATGCGGATGCGCAGAAGAAGCTGGTGCAGATGCGGGCCGAAGCCATGGCCCAACTCAGGGCCGGAGGTGTGGTGGCGCTTTTTCCCTCCGGGGTGGTGGCCTCTTCGAAGACCATGTTCGGCCCGGTCGAGGAGGCCGAGTGGAACGTTTTCACCGCCCAGCTGATCCGCCGCTCCGGTGCGCGGGTGCTGCCGATCCATTTCCCGGGCGCCAACAGCCGCGCCTACCAGATCGCCAACCGTCTGTCCTCGACCCTGCGCCAGGCGCTGCTGCTGCACGAGATCGTGCGCTCCTGCCACCGCCCGCA
>JALWJU010000248.1 GCA_026997055.1 Paracoccaceae bacterium
CCTCGTACTGGCCGCGCACGATGTCCTCGGGCGCCACCGGATCGAGCGCGCGGATCACCTTGAGCTTCTCGTCGCGCACCGCGTCGGGGTCGAATTTCGACGGCGGCTCCATGGCGGTGAGGCAGAGAAGCTGCATCAGGTGATTCTGCACCATGTCGCGCATGGCACCGGCGCGGTCGTAATAGGCGCCGCGCCCGGCAACCCCCACGCTCTCGGCCACGGTGATCTGGACGTGATCCACATATTGGGCATTCCACAGAGGCTCGAACAACATGTTGCCAAAGCGCAGCGCCATCAGATTCTGCACCGTCTCCTTGCCGAGATAATGGTCGATCCGGTAGATGAAGCGCTCCTCGAAATGCTCAGCCAGCGTCGCATTGAGCGCGCGCGCGCTTTCGAGATCGTGGCCGAAGGGCTTCTCCACCACGATGCGCGCCTCGGGTCCGGCAATGTCGTGCTGCTTGAGCCGCCGGGCGAGATCGCCGAACAGGCTCGGGCCGACCGAGAAATAGAACGCCTGCACCACATCTTCGCGAATCAGGCCCTTGAGCGCCTTCCAGCCCTTCGCGCCGCGCGCATCGAGCCGGCAGTAGCGGACCCGCTCGAGAAACGCCGCCACCTTGCGCGCCGGACGGCGGGGCGCGGGCAGATGCTCCCTCAGCGCGCCGCGCACCAGGTCGCGAAAGCCATCCTCGTCCAGTTCGCTGCGCGCCGCGCCGACGATGCGCGCCTCGCCCGGCATCTGCCCGTCGCAGAAGCGGCGAAACAGGCCGGGCAGGATCTTGCGCCGGGCCAGATCGCCGGTGGCGCCGAAAATGACCAGATCGAAGGGGGCCACCGGAATGACACGCGAAGCCATGCTCTCTCCTTGCCGGGCCTGCGGCGCCACGGCGTCTTGCTGATTGTTAGCGCTAACGATCCCTGTAACGGAACCGCCCGCCCCTGTCTATCACGCATTCGCTCGATCACCATAGCCTTCAACATTGCGTCAGCAGGCAGGTTCGGGGTTTTTTTCGCCCGCCCCGCAGGGTAGCACAGGCGGACAGGACGAGAGGAGCAAATGGACCAGCGCATCGCCCCCGCAAACCGGGGCAAGTTCATCGACCCGGACTTCACCGCCGACGGCAGCCCGCGCGCCAGGGTGGCTCTCAGCCGCCCGCGCACGCTGTGGTTCAATACCGGCACGCTGTGCAACATCGCCTGCACCAATTGCTATATCGAAAGCTCGCCGCAAAACGACCGCCTCACCTATCTCGCCTGCGCCGAGGTCACGGACTTCCTCGACCAGATCGCGGAGCGCGGCTGGCCGATCCGCGAGATCGGCTTTACCGGAGGCGAGCCGTTCATGAATGCAGAGATCATCGCCATGCTCCGCGCAAGCCTCGCGCGCGGCTTTGAGGTGCTGGTGCTCACCAATGCCATGGCGCCGATGATGCGCCCGGCCATGCAGGCGGGGCTCCTGGCCCTGCGCGAAGAATACGGCGCGCGCCTCACCCTGCGCGTCTCGCTCGACCACTGGCAGCGCCAAAAGCACGACGCCATCCGCGGCGACGGCAGCTTTGACAAGACCCTCACCGGGATGCGCTGGCTCGCCGATCGCGGCTTTCGCATGACCGTGGCCGGGCGCGCCCTCTGGGGGCTGAGCGACGCCGAGGCGCGGGCGGGCTACGGCGCATTTTTCGCTGAAAACGGCTTCAGGATCGACCCGCAAGACCCTGCGCAGACAGTCATTTTCCCGGAAATGGACGAGCAGGCCGAAGTCCCCGAAATCACCACCGCCTGCTGGAACATCCTCGGCAAATCCCCCGATGACGTGATGTGCGCCTCCTCGCGCATGGTGGTCAGACGCAAGGGCGCCGAGCGCCCCGTGGTGCTGGCCTGCACCCTTCTGGCCTATGACCCGCGCTTCGAGATGGGCACGAGCCTCGCCGAAGCCGAAGGCGAAATCGCCCTCAACCATCCCCATTGCGCCAAATTCTGCGTGCTCGGCGGCGCCGCCTGCTCGGTCTGAGCCGCGCCCGGCGCCCGCTTCCTCGCTCCCGGCCGGATGCAGCGCCCCGGCCGACCACCCCGCACCGGGCCACATTTCCGCTGGCAATCCGGCCCCGGGCAGGCTACAGCCCCGGCGACCCTCCGAGACAAGGCACGACGACATGGACCTTCGCAATATCGCGATCATCGCGCATGTGGACCACGGCAAGACCACGCTGGTGGACGAGCTGCTCAGACAATCCGGCGCCTTCCGCGCCAACGAAACCGTGGCCGAGCGGGCGCTCGACAGCGACGTGATCGAGCGCGAGCGCGGCATCACCATCTTTGCCAAGCCCACCTCGGTCGTCTGGAAGGGCACGCGCATCAATATCGTCGATACGCCCGGCCACGCCGATTTCGGCGGCGAGGTGGAGCGGATCCTGTCCATGGTCGATGGGGTGGTGCTGCTGGTGGACGCGGCCGAGGGGCCGATGCCCCAGACCAAGTTCGTGACCTCCAAGGCGCTGGCGCTGGGGCTGAGGCCCATCGTGGTGCTCAACAAGGTGGACAAGCCCGATGCCGAGCCCGACCGGGCGCTCGACGAGGTGTTCGACCTCTTTGCCAGCCTGGACGCCAGCGAGGACCAGCTCGACTTTCCGCATCTCTACGCCTCGGGCCGCTCGGGCTGGGCCGATGCCGAGCTTGACGGGCCGCGTCGCGACCTGCACGCGCTCTTCGAGCTGATCGTGAACCACGTCCCCGCCCCCGCCCAGCTTGCGCGCCAGGACGAGGACTTCTCCATGCTCGCCACTACCCTTGGCGCCGATCCCTTCGTGGGCCGCACCCTGACCGGCCGGGTCGAGAGCGGCCGCCTCAGGGTGGGCGCCACCGTGCAGGCGCTCTCGCGCGCGGGCCAGAAGATCGAGCAGTTTCGCGTAACCCGCATCCAGGCCTTTCGCGGCCTTTCCGAGCAGGATATCGACGAGGCGCTCGCCGGCGATATCGTGACGCTCGCCGGGATGTCCGAGGCCACCGTCTCCGACACCATCTGCGCGCTTGCGGTCGAGACCCCCCTGCCCGCGCAACCCATTGATCCGCCAACGATTTCCGTGACCTTCGGCATCAATGACAGCCCGCTTGCGGGCCGCGACGGCAAGAAGGTGCAGAGCCGCGTGATCCGCGAGCGCCTCCTGCGCGAGGCCGAATCCAACGTCGCCATCCGCGTGAGCGAAACGCCCGGCGGCGAGGCTTTCGAGGTCGCCGGGCGCGGCGAATTGCAGATGGGGGTGCTGATCGAGAACATGCGCCGCGAGGGCTTCGAGCTTTCGATCTCACGCCCGCAGGTGCTGATGCGCGAGGAAGACGGCCGGAAGCTCGAGCCGATCGAGGAAGTCACCATCGACGTGGATGACGACTATGCCGGCGCGGTGATCGAAAAGATCACCGGGGCGCGGCGCGGCGAGATGACCGAGATGCGCCCGGCCGGCGCCGGCAAGACCCGGATCGTCGCGCTTGTCCCCTCGCGCGGGCTGATCGGCTATCACGGCGAGTTTCTCACCGATACCCGCGGCACCGGGGTGCTGAACCGCGTCTTTCACGGCTGGGCGCCCTGGAAGGGACCGATCCCCGGCCGGCGCGCGGGCGTGCTGATCTCGATCGAAAACGGCACTTCGGTCGCCTATGCGCTGTGGAATCTCGAAGAGCGCGGTCGCCTCTTCATCGGTCCGCAGGAGGCGGTCTATCAGGGCATGATCATCGGCGAGCACGCGCGCGAAAACGACCTCGAGGTGAACCCGCTCAAGGGCAAGAAGCTCACCAATATCCGCGCCGCGGGCTCCGACGAGGCGGTGCGCCTGACCCCGCCGGTGCGCATGAGCCTGGAGCAGGCCATCGCCTATATCAACGACGACGAACTGGTCGAGGTCACCCCCAGCGCGATCCGCCTGCGCAAGCGCCACCTCGATCCGCACGAGCGCAAACGCGCCGCCCGCGCCGCATCCTGACCGCGCCGCCCGACAAACCGCAATCCGGCCTATGCGAAACGCTTATCCGGCCGAAAATGCGCGCCTGCCCAATATCCCCGGCGGCGCGCATCGCCTTTATCGGGGTCAGCCCGGCACGATCGCCAGGCCAGAAACTGCAACGCAAGATCAGCAAAGCAATGAGGAAGACATGAAAAAGACACTCCTGACCCTGACCGCCCTGACCCTGACCGCCTCCATGGCCATCGCCGACACTCCGCCCGCGATCTACAACCCGGCCACCGGCACCACCATGCCCGTGGATCAGATCGACTTTTCGCAACTGAGCAACGAAGAGCTGGCCGCGATCATCGCGCAAATGCGCTCCATGAGCACCGAAGACCGCCAGCAGGCTCGGGACGCGATGCGGGCGCATATGCAGGAGATGACCCCCGAGGCCCGCGCCGCGATGCGCGCCGAAATGCAGGACGCCATGGGCGCCATGGGCGCGGGCAATGGCATGGGCGACGGCAATCCTGACGGTCACGGCAATGCAGGCGGCCAGGGCGGCGGCCAGGGCGGCGGTATGGGCGGCGGCCAGGGCGGCGGTATGGGCGGCGGCCACGACGGCAATTGACCCCCGCCCGAGCACGGGGCAGCATGACCCGCGGGTGCGCGCCTTGCCGCGCGCATCCGCCACAACCGGAGAATGTCAGGATGAAATACCCGATCACATGGCTCGCCCTCGCCCTGTTCCTCTGGGCCGCTCCCCAGCCCCTGCGTGCCGAAACCGATTTCCTTGCGCCGGTCCTCTCCCGCCTCGAAGCCGAAGGTTTCACCATCACCGAGGTCAGGCGTACCTGGCTCGGGCGCATCCTCGTCACCGCAACCGATTCGCAGAACCTGCGCGAAGTGGTTC
>JALWJU010000249.1 GCA_026997055.1 Paracoccaceae bacterium
CCGATCCGGAAGAAGGCCTTATGATCAGCCTCGAGGAACTGGCAATACTGGGCTCTGACGCCGAACGCTTCGAGGCCGAGGAAGGATTGGTCATGGTCCGCGCGGGCGGAGCGTTGCGGTATGACTGGGAAAAGATGGCCTATGGCCTGATCGCACGGGCCACGCGAGATGGCGCGCCTGCCAGCCAGTCGGAGCTGGTACGCTGGGCGCTGGATTGGTTTGCCGAGCAGGGCGATGTGCCAGACGAGAGCACCGCGCGGCGGCGCCTGACGCCGCTGTGGCGCGAACTTCAGGGACAGGGCTGACCGGCCGGACGAGATATCTGCAATCGTTCACAACGCGCAGTGGAACATTCAAGAGCATCCGGTAATACGAACCCGCTACCGCCCTTCGTTGTTCGTGATCGAGTAACCCGGTTCCGGGCGGTAGCACCCTCGCGATTGTGAAGGATATCCCGTCGCAGTCCGCCGTGGTCTTCGGCTTCACGGCTTTCTGGTTGCCACCACCCTGGGCCGGGGCCGCAGCATCTCGGCCACGGCATCGACACCGCCACGCAGCGGTGCATCTGCCAAATGGGCGTATCGCTGGGTGGTCTGGACCTGTGCGTGGCCAAGGAGCTTCGCCACCATCTCGAGCGACGCGCCCCGGCTGACCAGCAGCGAAGCGAAGGTGTGGCGCAGGTCGTGGATGCGCACGTCATCCAGCCCGGCCGCCGCGCGGATGCGGTGCCAGCCGCGGCGGATTTCCTGCACGGGCTGGCCCTCGACCTCGCCCGGGAACAGCCACGGGCAACCCTTTGGCACCACCAGCCGGCGCTGGCGCACGATGGTCGCAACCTCCTCGGAGATCGGCAGGCGATGGATCTTGCGCTGTTTCGTCATGCTGGCCGGTTTCGTCCAGGTCAGGTTCTCGAGGTTGAAATGCTCGAACCGCGAACAGCGCACCTCGCCCAGCCGGGCGCCCGTCAGCATGCACATGCGGATGATGCCCACCGTGCGGTCGTCCGGATCGGCGTCGAGTGCGACGGCCAGCCGGGCCAGTTCCTTCTGCGTCAGGAACCGTTCGCGCTCCTGCTCCAGCCGGCGGCGGAACGATGAGGCCGGGTTGTCCTTGCGCATCCCCCACTCGACGGCGAGGTTGAACATCTTGCGCAGCACCTCGCCGGTGCGGTTGGCACGCACGGGCTTGGGCCGGTCGTTCTTCTTCGGGTCGATCGTGCCCTCTGCAATCATGGTCAGCAGCTGGTTCACGTCGCGCGGCTCGATTTCCTTGACGAGCCGCCGGCCCCAGTGGGGGATGACGTAGCGCTGCAGCATGGATTTCTGATCAGCCGCACTCCGTGGGGCGAGATGCGGCAGGTGTTCTGCGGCGTACCGCTCGATCAGCTCGGCCACCGTGGCGCCGGTCTTGCGGTTGCGTTCCTCGGTCGGGTCCTGGCCCATGTCGACCATCCGGCGCAGTTCCTTGGCCCGCTCCCGCGCCGCGGTCACGCTCCAGGCCGGCCATTCGCCGATCCTGACCGAGATCTGCCGGCGCCCCAGCTGGCATTCGAACCGGAAGACCCTTGTCCCGTTGGGATAGACCCGCACCCCGAAACCGGTCACCTTGTCATCGCCCACCCGGTACCGGCGGGTCCTGGGCTCGAGCTTTTTCAGGCTGGATTCGGTCAGGTGCACTGGCATCAAAGGTCTCCTCGACGACACATGAGGCGTAAGCCTCGCATCGAATCAACCTGTGATTTCGAAGGGGGGGCGTCTCGGCAAAACAGGCCGGAGGGGTTGCCGGAGGTGGCCCTGATTGGCGCTTTCGGCCCTGAGCCGACATCCGTCACAACCACTTACGCTGCAGCGCAGCTTCCCAAGAGCTGCCGTTAAATGCATGTCGCCCAAGGACCCAAAGAAAACAGAACTCTAGCCCGTCAGGGCTGGTCGAAAGTACGTAAGGGATCGAAGCTGGATGGCCGAAACCGCAATAAAGCGGGCTCGGTCCACGAGAGCCCGGCCCACAAGGGTGCGGTCAGAATTCAAGTATGTTGAATGGCTAGTGTCATGGTAATGTCTGAGAAAAGTGCGCCACTACCATCCGGCGCGTCGGAAAGGGGACGGATGAGCAGGATTTTTTCGAACGGTGCGGCGGCGGACTACGTGATCAATCCTTTCGCGCGCCTGATCCGGGGATCATCACGGCTATATCTTGCGGCTCCTTACTTCACGCAGGCCGATCAGCTGCTTGAGGCCGCAAAAGAGGGCAAGAGCGTCCAATTGCTGATTGGACTCAACGAAGCCACCAGTCCGCAGGCACTGCGAAAAATTCACGAAGTCTCGGGGATCACGATCCGCTACCTGACCAGTCGTTTTCACGCAAAAATCTATATCTTCGACAAGGCTGCCCTGCTCGGCTCGGCAAATCTCACTGACGGCGGGTTGCGCGCTAACCGGGAAGCGGTGATCTGCCTTGATCGAGAAGAGGATGCTGAGGCGCTCGATGAAACTCGCGCGCTGTTTGCCGAACTCTGGGAGGCGGGCCAGGTCCTTACCCGCGAAAAACTGGACACCTTTGAGAAGACCTACAACGACCTTAAGCGACGCACGCCCGACCCCGAGAAAGAGATCGAAGCCGCGTTCGGCAAAGCGCAGCCCCCCAATATCCATGTCTCAAGCCGCGAAAAATCGAGTGAGCACATCTTCCTCGAAAATCTGCGCAAGGAAGTATATGAGCAATACCGCCCCGCCTTCAGTGAAGTGACAGCGATCCTCGAAAAGAACGGCTTCCGCCGCCCAGACCTTGCCGATGTCGGCATCGCGAACGAAACAAACCGCTTCCTCAACTATGTTCGTCTGACCCATGTCCAAGGTGACGAGGCCTGGCGGACCGCGCCGCTGCGCAGTGCCGACGAACGCCGCAACCTGATCGAGCGCTATGCTCGCGAATGGGTCGCGGCTTCCGACAACAGGGTTCCCGAGGATTTCGCGGCCTGGCTCACAACCGTGAAGGCCACGTTCGGCGCCCCCGCGGCGATCGAGGCCGCCGATAAAGATGAGATCATCAACGGTCTGATGTCGCTTCACGCCTTCATCGAGCAACTCCGTTTCGTCAAAGGCGGCCAGAAAAACCTGCCCGGCGAATTCTGGAAGGCGAACCGCAATGATGTCGCGCGCGTCAAATCCACCCTCACCTACCTGCTGCACGGGCCGGGAGATTTCATCCAGCGCTTCCACGACATCCTTTACGACCGCACCATGAAGCTGGGCCGGTTTGGCTACTTCTGCGCCCTCGAACTCTATGGCACCATCAAGCCCGATGAATGCCCGCCCATGAATGGCCGCATGGCCAAGGCGCTGCGCTTCCTCGGCTTCGATGTGAAGGGTGCGTGAATGGCCACTCCAGGCACGATCATTGGCAGCATCACGCGGTGCACGACGATCTACCGCGTTTTCCCGCGCCACCGCTTCTTCGAGCTTTTCGCCGAGAGAAAGAATGCGCTGGTATGGCCAACCAAATGGGACGATCCATTCGAGAACTTTGTTCTGAGATCGCCGGTACGGACCGCTGCCGCTGAAACCGGAGAGTTCGGGTTCCACAAGGTCTTGTTCGGCCCATAGCTGACATACGCACAACACGCGGCGCATGTATGCAGGCAGTAAGAAAGTTGACTTTCGAGGGCTGAGAGACACAATTCAGGAAGGCTATAGAAAAGACTGATGACACGGATTATTGACTTAGACGCCGCAACGGCAAAGGCTTACCTTGAGAAGCCTGAATGTTACTTTCGGTCTGATTTCCCGCCATACATCAGTTTTGAGACGATTCTGAAAGACGTGGCTACGGCCATGGGAGGCCAGCCATACACCGCTTTCCAAAAGGCCAAGCCCGAGCGGGCTGGCGATATGGCCGGCGTCAACTACGAGCTTCTCAGTACGAAAGACGGTCGATTTGCCTGGCGACCGTTTGAGCTCATTCATCCAGCAATCTACATGACGCTGGTGCAGCTGATCTGTGAGGAAGAAAACTGGACGCTACTCCAGCATCGTTTGAAAGAACTGCACGCCGGCGCTGTGGAATGCACTAGCTTTCCAATGGTGTCTGACGGCCGAGACAAGCACGACGCGGTTCAGGTGCGGAATTGGTGGCTGCGCTACGAACAGCGGTCGCTCGAGCTATCGTTGGAGTTCACGCATCTTCTGAAAACCGACGTCGCCAACTGCTATGGTTCGCTGTACACGCACAGTATCCCTTGGGCTCTGCATGGGTACGAAACCGCTAAGGAGAAACAAGCCGATAACAGCCTGTTTGGCAACAAGGTTGATTTTCACATCAGGAATAGCCGTTATGGGCAAACGAACGGAATTATGCAGGGCTCCGTTCTCATGGACATTATTGCTGAGCTGGTATTGGCATACGTTGACCATCTGATCACCGAGCAGCTCGCCGACTGCAAAGATTTTCACATCCTACGGTATCGCGACGACTACAGCGTTTTTACACAGAACGATCAACTCGCCGCAAAGATCGTCAAGGTAATCAGTGATTGTCTCAGAAAGGTTGGGATGCAGCTTGGGGCTGCAAAGACCTCGGCGACTACAAATATCGTTGAGGGGGCGATCAAACCTGAAAAACTGGCGGCTATTCAGCTCGAAGATATGGACGTCACACAAGCAAAAAGCATCCAAAGGCAGCTTCTGCGCCTCCATGCTTTTGCTCGCCGATACCCCAACACTGGAGCGATAAAGCGGCTAGCTGACAACACGTTCCAGGAAATATCGAGAATTGCTGATTCACCCGACGATCTCAGCGTACAGGTAGCAATAGTCTGCGATATCGCAGTTGTCTCACCCAGTGCATTTCC